>PHBS01000083.1 GCA_002841995.1 Chloroflexi bacterium HGW-Chloroflexi-8 | reverse complement strand
GAATGGAAAAGTATTGATGGATCTCGTATCATAGATTCAAAATTCGAAACGGAACTCGAACCGCTTATGATTGGTTTGCTCAATAAAAGAACCATTTTAGACGTAATTCGTCATTTCATTGTTTTTGAACATGCCAAAGATAAGACCCATAAAAAAATCGCAGCCTATCACCAATATTTTGCGGTCAATAAAGCCATCGCTTCCACTATCCGTGCTTCTCAACCTGGCAAAGGGCATTTTGTAGCTGAACATCCATCTGTATTTGGGCTTCCCACTGTGGAGCAGCAACCTAAAGGGGATAAACGGGCTGGTGTAATCTGGCATACCCAGGGCAGTGGGAAAAGTTTATCGATGGTTTTCTACGCCGGGAAATTGGTTTTAGCAGCTGAAATGAACAACCCAACCATCGTTGTCTTGACCGATCGGAATGACTTAGATCAACAATTATTTGAAACCTTTTCCAACTGTAAACAAATTTTGCGTCAGACACCTGCACAGGCAACCTCCCGTGATGAACTGAAAAGATTGCTCTCCACAGCATCCGGTGGGATTGTCTTTACAACCATCCAAAAATTCTTCCCCCAGGATAATGAAGAGATTTACCCGACCCTTACAGAGCGCCGAAATGTAATTGTAATTGCAGATGAAGCCCATCGCAGCCAATATGATTTTATCGATGGTTTTGCGCGTCATATCCGAGATGCTTTGCCCAATGCTTCTTTTATCGGTTTCACAGGTACACCCATTGAAAAAGAAGATAAAAATACGCAGGCTGTATTTGGTAACTACATCGATGTTTACGATATCCAGCAGGCGGTTGAGGATGGTGCCACCGTCCGCATTTATTATGAAAGCCGATTGGCAAAAATTGAACTTTCCCAAACCGATCAGAAGATTTTAGATGAAAAAGTAGAAGAAGTCACCGAAGATGACGAACTGACCGAGAAGCAAAAACAATTTGCCAAATGGGCAAGCAAAGAAGCTGTCGTGGGTAGCAAAAGCAGATTGTCACAGGTTGCAGCAGATATCGTCAGCCACTTCGAACAACGCTTATCAGCGGTTGAAGGCAAAGGCATGATCGTTTGTATGAGCCGCCGAATTTGTGTGGATTTATTCGAGGAAATTATCAAGATTCGACCGGATTGGTACGATTCTGCAGATGATGGTGGGCTTATTAAAGTTGTCATGACTGGATCATCCAGTGATCCACTCAATTGGCAGGAGCATATCCGCAATAAAGAGCGCAGAAAAGCAATCGGAAATCGTTTAAAAGATCCAGGTAACAGTTTGAAATTGATTATTGTTCGGGATATGTTCCTGACGGGTTTCGATGCTCCATGTTTGCATACCATGTATGTTGATAAACCCATGAATGGGCATACGCTCATGCAAGCCATTGCACGTGTAAATCGCGTGTTTGGTGATAAAGAAGGTGGGTTGATTGTTGATTACATTGGAATTGCCCAGGATTTGAAAAATGCTTTGGCAATTTATGCTTCCAGTCAGGGCAGGGGTCAGATCACGTTTGATCAAAGAGAAGCTGTTGCAAAAATGCTTGAGTATTATGAAGTCCTTGTGGATATGTTCGCAGGCTTTAAATTCAAGAATTATTTTACCTTGGCTGCCAAAGATAAACTTACATTTATATTAAATGCAGCCAACTACATTGGAGGATTAACCCAAAAGCAGGATGGGAAGATTGTCCGGAATGGGAAAGAACGCTTTAAGGATAATGTAGTCCGATTACAGAAAGCTTTTGGGCTGGCGGTTCCTCAACCGGAAGCCTTGGCCATCCGTGACGATCTGGCTTTCTTCCAGGCGATTAAAGCCAGGTTTAACAAATTTGATGAACAAAGCAAAACCCGCACCAATGAGGAGATTGAAACCGCCATTCGTCAAATTATTAATGATGCCATCATTTCGAGTGAAGTAATCGATATTTTTGATGCGGCCGGGATTCGCAAACCGGATATTTCCATCTTGTCGGATGAGTTCCTGGCAGAAATAAATAGTATGGAAAGAAAAAATTTAGCATTAGAACTCCTAAAACGATTGCTCAATGATGAAATCAAAACACGTGGAAGGACGAATTTGGTGCAGGGTAAGAAATTCTCAGAAATGTTGGTCGAGGCAGTTCGGAAGTATCAAAGCGGATTGATCGATTCAGCCAAAATCATAGAAGAACTCATAAATTTGGCCAAAGACATCAGGTTGGCTGATCAAAGGGGCGAAAAACTCAATCTTCGAGTGGACGAACTGGCATTTTATGATGCATTGGCAGATAACCCCACTGCGGAAAATATCCTCGGGGATCAAATACTGAAGAAAATTGCTCATGAATTGGTAGAAAGTGTGAGAAATAATACATCCATTGATTGGCAACTCAAGCAAAGTGTCCAGGCAAAACTGCGGGTCATGGTCAAGAGAATCTTGAGGAGATATAAGTACCCACCGGATGATCCCACCACGGGCGAGTACACAGTTTCTGTGAATAAAGTCCTGGACCAAGCCGAGTTATTAGCCGATTACTGGACGATGGAGGTAAATGGATAAGGATTAGTGAGAATAACATAGATTTACTTAAACCCAGAACTCAATAAAGGAGCAGGTAAATTTCAAATATTTGTAGACAAATTTAAAATTTTCTCGTGGAAATTATTGATTTTATCTTTGCACTTTGAAGTCAAATTAATAATTATATTGCTGAATCATCAAAATTCTTATCAAAGGTAAAATCATGAAATTAACTTTTAAAAAAACCAAATTTACAATTCTCGTCTCTTTAATTTTTTTAATTTTTCTAGTCTCCTGTAATCATAATTCAGAAATTAATGATCCAATCATGACAATTGTTCCGACATCTACTTTCAAAGTCACCACAACAAATACAAAAATGCCGACCCCAACATTTACTCCTACTACAACACGAACCCCTCTTCCAACCTCAACAATAAAACCAACTGCCACTACTATTCCAGGCAAATTTTCAGCCCCATTATCTTTAGGTGAATCGATTTCTTTAGAAGCTGTTCCCGAGGAGTTTAGAAATTCAAAAACAAAAAATGGAGTGGAAGAAGTCAAAGCAGAATTGCTCGATATCAAAGTGGGGGAAGAAGCCAGAATTTTAGCGAATCAAAAATTAAAATCTTGGGCTAATCAGGAATTGATTCCTGGGCAGGAATACTTGGCAATTTTAGTTAAAGTAACTGTTCTATGGTGTCGCGATAATAACGAAGTTGTTACTATTTACCCTTATTGGCATTTTCGTTTACGATATAAGGATGGTGGAGATGATATTGATCCAGTAAATCTTGTTGAGAAATTTGCGGAAGGGTATCCACCTCTGGAAGGAGAAGGATGGGTTTTCTTTTTAATTAAATCAGGCACAAAACCATATTTGTATTTTCAACCTAATTATTTAATTTACGAAAAATTTGATATCACAAATTTTGGTGCGTATTTTAAACTAATGAAATAAGATATTTATTAAGCATAATTAATATTAATAAGCATAATTTGATAAAACATTAATCTTTCTACTGCATTTTTTATTCCTGTAAATTTAGTACAATTGGTAGGTGTTTATAATGAAAATCCTAATGCGCAACAAACCCGATAAAAATTGGAATCTAGTGGAAACCGCAGCATATGCAAAAGAAGCTGAATTACAGCATTTGCTGGCAGAATCCCCAAGTCTGATCTCGATTTCCGATGTGCGTGAAAACGCCAGTCCTTTAGTGTTGGCCGTTCGAGAGTTTAGTCTTCCCATCGGTTTCATCGATTTACTTGCCTTCAGCGCCGGAGGTGATATCGCCATTATAGAATGCAAACTTGCCTCTAATCAGGAAGTAAAGCGTAAAGTAATAGGCCAGGTCCTGGAATATGGCGCAAATCTCTGGCAGATGAGTTACGAAGATTTGGATCTTGGTGTTCGTCTCCGTATGGGAGAATCACTCGCTGAACTGGTGGAAAAATCTGTTTCATCTGAGGAATGGGACGAGGAAAATTTCCGGAGCAATGTTGAAGAAGCACTTGCGAATGGGAATTTTATTCTGATCATCGTGGTGGATGAGATCAATGAAGCATTAACCCGCATTGTGCGTTATATGAATATCGGTGGGAACCAGAGTTTTGATTTTGCAGCGCTGGAAATGCGCAGATACCAGAATGAAAACTCAGAAATGCTGATTCCACGTTTTTTTGGTCCTTCACATATTACGAAAACCATAACCAAAAGCAAACAAATAAGACAATGGGACGAACTCACATTTTTTGCAGAACTTCAGAACAGTCAAAAAGAAGAAGTAGTTTTGGTGACCAAAAAGCTCTTGGAATGGAGCAAACGCAACACCAGCATCTATTGGGGAAAAGGAAAACAAAGCGGTGCTTTTGTCCCGATTGTTTACTACCAGAATAAGAAACATCAATTGTTTGCTGTATGGACCACAGGCACGCTTGAACTCTATTTTTATTGGTACAGTTTTAAAAAACCTTTTGATCAATTAGAAAAGCGCATCGAAATACTTTTTAAACTTAATCAGGTGGATGGAATAAATATACCAATGGATGCGGAAAACAAAAGACCCAGTATCCGTCTCGAAGACCTGGCAAAAGGGAACAACCTTGATCGATTCTTAGTGATTTTCGATTGGGTAGTCAGTGAAATAAAGGAAAGTTGATCAATAATAATAGATAATTATGAAAATCGAAAATGAAATGTGGAGTATGTTTTATGAATAAACAGGTGGGATATTTAGGAAAAGATAAAACTTTCAGAGCAAATGCAAGTCAGTTTTTTGTTGCAGGGGAGCTTTGTCGTAGAGGGTATTCAGCAGTTGTAACCCTTGGCAATACACCAAATACTGATATCCTTTGCAGCATCATGGAAGGGACACGATTTGTTCATATTCAGGTAAAAACACTTGTTCCGGGTAATCGTACTTGTAGTGTTGGCAGGAAAGCTGAGAAAGATTTTGGAGAAAATTTTTTCTGGGTTCTTGGGGGTATTCCGCTCCCGGATTCCAATTCTGATTTTTATTATTTTATAATTCCTTCACATGAGATGGCAATTCACGTCATTGAAGCCTATCAATTCTGGTCGAATTCATTAGGGAAAAATGGACAGCCACATAATGATTCAAAAGTAAGAATCGTTCATCTACCACCATCAATATCATTAACCGGCTGGGATATTAGTGAATATCGTTATCGTTGGGATCTTATCGAAGGTAAATTAAGAAGCGGAATTATACCGAAATAAAATCATATTAAATGTAATATTTTTGAAAAGAAAATGTTGGAAATTTTCATACCGTAAAAGGAGCAGTTTATGTCAATACCGGATTTTCAAACGATTATGCTCCCACTTCTAATGATTACTAGTGATAAAAAAGATCACTTCATACATCCAACTGTGGATGAATTGGGAATAAAATTCGGTCTATCAGAAGAAGAGAAGTCAGAACTTCTCCCAAGCGGACAGCAACCGATTTTTTACAATAGAGTAGGATGGGCAAGAACATATTTAAAAAAAGCTGGATTAATAGAATATACAAAAAGGGGATATTTTAAAATTACCACTCGGGGGCTGGATGCACTTTCAAAAAAACCAACAATTATAGATATGAGGTTTTTGGAACAATATCCAGAATATGCTGAATTTCGAAGGCGTTCAAACAATAATCGACCACCTAAGTCAATACCAATTACGATTGATGAATTAACTCCTGAAGAAGCTTTGGATGAAGCATATCAAAAGATATATGATGATTTGTCAACTGAACTCCTTGAGTATGTATCTAAAACCACACCAGGTTTTTTTGAAAAATTAGTTGTGGAATTATTGGTAAAAATGGGTTATGGAGGTTCTCAAAGAGATGCTGCTCGAGCAGTTGGTAAAAGCGGCGATGAAGGAATTGATGGAATAATTGATGAAGACCGCCTCGGTTTGGATTCAATTTATATCCAGGCCAAGAAATGGAATAAAGATAGTCGAATTGGACGTCCAGAAATTCAAAAATTTGTTGGTGCACTTGTTGGACAAAAAGCGAAAAAGGGAATATTTATTACTACATCAAGTTTTTCTAACGAAGCAATTGATTTTGTACGAAAAATTGATACTAAAATAGTTCTAATCGACGGCAAACGATTGACTGATTTAATGATCGATTTCGGTGTTGGTGTTACGAGTCGTACAACCTATGAAATTAAGGGTATTGATTCGGATTATTTCGAAACATAGTTTGTATAAGGATTTCTTTAAAATGAATAATGATATTGAAAACTCTATAATAAATGTTGTCAACGAGGCTCGTTTTACAGCTAATCAATTAGCAGTTATAAATGCGTTCTATAATTCACAAAATGCAGGGATTACCATAATTGAATTGGCGAATAGAATTGGCAAGATAAGAAATGGCCAAATTGGAGGTATCTTGAGTAAATTGGCTCAAAAAATTGACAAATTAGAACAACCATTTTTAAAATTTGGTTTTTCAGGTTATCGGCTATTTTTTGATCTTAACAATGACGATTTACTTATCATTCGCCCAGAATTTCGCAAAGTAATTGACCATAATCCAAAGCTGAAGCCTGTAATGGAAATGAACTTAATACAAATATATAAAAAATTTCAAAACGGCCTTTGAATTCATAAGTATAGTTTTTTAGTTCCAATTAAGTGGCAAGAAAGGTCTCATCACTAAAAATATTTTTGAAAAAAAAGACCTCTAAAACTAAAACTCATTTCCAATTTTTAATTTAAATCCTGTCATACAAACAATAAACGGGGTAAATAAAATAAACTACTCTTCAAAAGGAATCCTCATCATGCCACCCACTGAAAAGTTCTCGTTCATTCGAACTGTTTTATAAAAAATAGGCCTTTCCACCGAAGCGGTTGAAGACGTAGTCGATTTAATCAGCGACTTTCTTTCCGTAAAAGAAGCAAAACCAAATTCTAAGCTGGAATATCCTTATCATCTGCGCGAATATTTTCTTTCTAATGCTGAAATTAGTTTCTATCACATATTTCGAACAATTTCCGGTGAGAAAGCCATGGTGTTAACCAAAGTTTCCTTAGGTGATCTCTTCAAAGTAAAATCCAGTGATTCAAGCAAATTCCGGATTTACACCAATAAAATTGACCGGAAACATATAGATTTCCTTTTATGCAACCCGAAATCGATGATCCCTTTTCTTGCCATTGAACTGGACGATAAAAGCCACGAGCGCAAAGATCGCAAAGGACGCGACGAATTCATTGAGCAGGTTTTCAAAGCTGCCAATTTGCCACTCTTACGAGTTCCCGTTCGCCATACTTACGCGGTTGCCGAGGTGGCGTCGTTACTGCAACCTTATATTCAATCTGACTTGATACGACCACTTCCAGCAGATGATAAACTGCAACCAGCCTGGGCTCCTCCAAAATGCGCAAAGTGCGGATCAGATATGATCCAGCGATCTGCAAAATCTGGTCCCAATCAGGGTAATAAATTCTGGGGTTGTTCGAATTATCCACAATGCCGGAATATTCAGCCATTTGTTGAATAATCAGTATTAACAATAACTAATTAACTTGGCTGCTTTTTCTTTACTGATGAGTATCAAACCAATGTACCAGGCTAATTTCGGGTCCGTTCCTGATAAATAATTTGGGATAATGATTAATCCGAGCTGATATTTGTTGTGGCTTTACATCATCACCATCATTTCTAATATACAACTTGCGCTTGTTGATAATTGGTGCAATTTCGCTTGATGTCATCGGACGCATATTCTCTTGCAATACTTTGATGATTGCTGCATGTAGTGTCATATTTATCTCCCCTTAAAAAAATTTATATTCATAGCATCGAACTATTTCTACTTTTTCAATTTATTTTTTGTAATGTAAGTTCTTAGCAAAAGAACTTTCTTTTCCCCCCTCTTATCCAAACGACTCAATTTTCGCACTTTGCGGATTCTCCAGCATATCCCGGATCCGAATCTTGAGTTGCATGTTCACAACATAAGGATAAATGAATTGATGAAGATACTCTTTCATTTGTTCCTCCATACCCAGCAGCATCAAAGCCGTAAAACCAAAATAGGCAATCATTTCCCTTGCCCCTGGAATCACATCTTCCATTTTTACTTTGTAAATCAGATCAACAATCTTGCGTAATCCCTCTTCATAAAAATCTCGGTTTTTTGCACCACTTAAAATCATCCAAATATCACTGATCAGGTCACTTTTAATTTGAGAGGAATCCGGCAGGAGTTCATTGCCTGTGAGCAGCATGCTATAACTTACAGCATGCCCATTTTTAGAACGAGCGCTTGCGGCAACGCTGAGGATCAAATATTCCAGGTCATCAAAACCAAAGCCCTTTCCCAGTTTTTCCAATAAATATAGGTAGGTTTCTTTGCCACGTTCTGCATCCCAAAAAACTCCCTTTTTCTCATTTTCATTGATGCCATACAGGATGCCTTTGAGTAAATGTTCTTCCCTCAGTTCAATTTCTTCTTTATTTTCCAATCGTTCATGCTCTTTCCCGGAGACAAAAAATGGTAAATATCCAACAAAACCAGGCACATAAAACCGTTCTGCCAGCGTTGAATTTTCTCCGCATTCATACCATACGATGGAATAATTTGTTTTTTTCTCCATTGATTTCTCCGGGTTTCTCTTTTGAGACTATTTGTTCTTTCGAAATTGACCATGATTGGTCTCATCAGAATTCAATATGAATGCATTTCAGCTTTTATTATTTCAAAGTTTATAAAAACTGGAAAGTATTTTGGACCGGAAATCATGAAAAAGGTTTATGGACTGCATCATTGGTTTCACGTCACATGCATTTTTTTGGGTCTTCCACAATCGAAAACAATTACCTTATATTCCCTCATGCTGCCCAAAAAACCTTGGCAGTTCTGGATCTTTATTGATGATCTTATTTCCTACTCAGCCTCAATCCAGGCAAAATCTTATCCCACCCCGCAATCGGGCTTCATTTTTGATGCAACTGATCGGCTCATGGGTCAAAATTGTTTTCCGGTATCCTTCACTCCTGTCACTGCCATTCATCATCGTTCCCACCATCTGAATTACCCATACGCTTCAACCCGGCAGGGTGCCGAAAAGGCGATGCTCTACAATCGATTCCCAAATCCCCACTTATTTCATAAAAAAAGGATTATTGTGTTTTCAGTTTGTTTTCAGTTATAATGAAAATTGATTTTCATAATGAAGTAGTTTTTTATGAGGGTCATTGTTGTCAATTCAGATTAATTCTGGAAATTGAATTAGCATTAAACGCCAATTGTTCTTTCGAGAGTTGAATAGTAATTTAGAGGGTGAGAGAAAAATGAAAAAAATAAAGATCTTTAAGATTCCAACCATTCTGGTGATGTTCTTTTTGTTAGCCGGTTTGACTTTTGGTGTGTCTGCACGTCCGCTTGCAGCTACTTCTCCAGATTTGGGTGCAGTAGGGAGTTTCTCAGTGTTGGGTGCCGAGACGGTGACCAATACAGGCAATACAACCATGCCTGGTGATTTGGGAGTCAGTCCTGGTTCAGCGATCACTGGATTTCCACCAGGAATTGTCAATCCGCCCGGAATGATCCGCAGTGTGCCGGATTCGGCAGTCGCTCAACTTGCGAATGCAGCCGCATTTCTTGCCTTGAGTGCAGGGGATAACGCAGCCTGTTCCGGTAATGACTACGGAGCTGTTACGCAGGATTTGGCTGGCTTAACGTTGACGCCAGGAGTCTATTGCGCGAATGCTTTTGACTTGACCGGAATACTCACCCTGGATGCCCAGAACGATCCCAATGCGGTTTGGATTTTCCGTTCCGAAGGGAGCACACTCAATACTGCTGCGGGTGGCGCAGCCAGTGTTCAATTTTTAAATGGTGTCGGGTCCCCCTGTAATGTCTGGTGGAAAGTGGCAAGTTCCGCTTCGATCGGTTCTGGTACAGTTTTCGTTGGGAATGTTCTTGCGCTCACATCCATCAGTCTGGGAACAGGTGCAAGTGTAGACGGTCGCCTCCTGGTTCAAACAGGTTCCGTAACGCTCGATAACAACGCCATCAATGGGGCGACATGCCTTACAGGGCCGGTTTTCGTATCGACTCCAACCACTGCACCCACCTCAACTACGCCAACGAGCACACCTTCCTCAACAACACCAACGAATACACCAGGCTCTCCGACTGCGACATCCGTAGTCCCTGGATTGCCGAATTCAGGTGGTGCTCCTATCCAAAATAATGACAGTTTCCCCTGGGGTCTCGTGATTGCCGGCGTTATCGCTGCTTCCATTTTGGGCTTTGGCATTCGCTCGGCTCGGAACGCTTCTCAATCAAAGCAATAAAAGACTGTTTGGGCAGACCAATTTGATGAATTTTCGCCGCAATCGGATCACCTGCCTCGTGGCCGTTCTGGTCATTCTGACATTTGCTGCGGGTTGCGGAAATAAGGAGAAGGGAGAAGCGCTTGCTCAGCCTCTCCCTTCTCCTGTTGTATTGGCAACACAGAACTCGACCGTTACGCCAACCCTTCCGGAGATTGTTCAGGCAACGCCCACCTTGCTCGTCCGGGAACCGCTTTTTGATCCGAGTCTGGACCTCAAAGCCGGGCCGGTTGAAGTGCCGCTTGAATTACAAATTCCGGCGCTAAAAGTCCAGGCTCCAGTTCTTGGGGTTGGTCTTACTGCGGATAATAATATGGATGCTCCGAAAGGTCCAATTGGCGATCCGGTCTGGCATACCGCATTCTGGTACCGCGGAGGTGTCATTCCGGGTGAGCCAGGTACAGCGACAATCGCCGGGCACGTCAATGACCCGCTGGGGGTATCTGAGATCTTCGCAAATCTCCAGGATCTTAAATCCGGTGACCTGATCATTGTGCGAAATACGCGCTCAGCTGTTGACATTCGCTTTGTGGTTGACCAGGTTGAGGATTATTCGATCCAGGAGTCTGCCGACCCGGCTGTGCTGGCGCGGATTTTTGGCGTAGGCACGGGGACAGAATCCGAATCTCTGTCCGGTCAAGAAAACCTTTCACGTCTTACGCTGATCACTTGCTCCGGAACGATTGTTAACGGTGTTTTCGATCATCATACGGTTGTCTTTGCGACCCGTATACAGGAAGACGTGCCCGAAAAGTAAATCGCGACATTTTTACACATGTCATCTTTAGGGAATTGGGGCAGGTTTTCGGTTATTTGCACAGCCTTATAAAAATATTTGACCGTTCCCTAAACTACACATAATCCATTGTTTGAGCGGGTGTGGACCTGGAAAACCCTTTTCTCCGCGAATTGGACACTGCTTACCCGTGGGTTTGTTTTACCTTTGGCGATATTGATTTTGAGGCTCACAATCCTTTTGCTCCGGCTTTGTTCGTGTGGGTGCACAGCCTGTCATTTTCCCACCTGGCTTGATGTTAAACGCATTACCTGGAAGTACACGATCGTTTGCTCCTTCAATTTTTTGTTTAGATATGAAAAACCAGATGCTCGAGGTGCGAATCTCGATTCTTTGATTTAATTTTTGATGATCCGGAATGGATGGCTTATTTTTTGCTTGGTATAAAAAAAGGATCAATTGGGATTTTAATATTGATTGGATAATTTTTTCGCAAGCACTTTCTTTTATTGAATAGATTGGTTATCTCTCAAACAGGGACCGTACGCAATTCTTATACGATGTTTTGATTATTGCTTTTGTAAAAGATGGTTTTTCGCACCGGATAAAATGTTACTTTTCTTGAATAAGTACCTTTTTTCCTTATTTTTCCTTAAAATTCAGTTTCCTCCTGAAATTTCCATTTTCCAATTTTCACGCCTGAAACCTGCACTTAAAGGAAGGTTTTAATTTAAAAACCTTCCTTTAAAGGCAGGTTGTCAAACTTCTACTTTTTTGTAATAATATAGAACAAATCTTCTAATACTTTCCAAAAGGACCCCCAATGCTTCTCTTTCCCCTCCTCCAACCCCTCAACACCATCCCTAAGGATCCGGGCTTAAGATCCTCCCCCGCTGATATCGTCTTTGATTCCCTTTCCGCACCACCGCCATAAGGTCCTTGTTTGCCACGTTCGTTTTCCCCAGTTGATTCAATCACCGGTTATTGAGTCGGCACGGGTGCTGCCAATCCATCCTGTTTTTACCCCCACCTAACCAAAGGAGTATTTCCCATGTCCGTTTCCAGTTCTCAACAATTTTTGCATACTTTCAAAGGTGCCCGGCTCTCTTGCCTGATCGCACTCTTGTGCAACCGCTATCCCATGGGGTCCACCCAGCTCGTCCGCTACACCGGTTATTCGCAAAAAACCGTCTGCGAAGCATTGACATTCTTGTCGGAAATCCAGGTCGTCGTCAACATCGGCGGCTACAAGGCCTGGCTGATCAATCCGCAGCTCCCCCACGCTGCCCTTCCGGAATTTTTGTGGAATTTTTCCACCAATTATGTCATTTTTTCACCTACTACTACTACTAATAATAACCAGGATTTAATAGAGAAAAAAGAAGTAGTAGCAGTAGATTCTTTAACGCCGGAAGTTACAGAATCGCATGCTTTACTGCGCATTGCTGCCATAGGAGAACCGATGGCTACCGCGCTCGCCGAAAAGCCGCATATCACCCCCTATTACGTCGCCGCCCATTATGCCAAAGCCCTCGCGGATAAAGTTCCCACCGGCCTGCTCATCCACCGTCTCAGAACAGAGGATCCCGCCCCCGACATGAATGTCATGTATCATCTCCTCAACTGCACTTGTCCCACCTGCGATTCTCTCCGCTTCTCCCCGGATCATGGCTACCTGCACCCCGATGACTTCGACCCCCAGGACTACCTGGCCAACTTCACCCCTCCCAAATCCTACTAACCATGTCCCGCACAGAAAGAAATTTACCTGCAAAACTCTTCTTAGCGCTCTTCGTGGTTCAATCTTTAATCTTTTTCGCTATTCGCTATTCGCTATTCGCTATGCCCTGCGAAGCAAGGGTACTCCGAGGAACGAGGAGCTGAGGGACGAGGAGCTGAGGAACGAGGAGCTGAGGAACGAGGAGCTGAAGAACGAGGAGCAAAAGTGCCCTATCGAAGGAATCAGTTACAATGTATTCGTTAAAGTTTGTTAACACATTAAGTATTCTGAGCGCGTTATAATTACTTTTCTTTTTTGGATCAAATAAATCATATTGGAGTGTAATATGGCAAATAAAAAAGTTCGTGTTGCAATTATTGGTGTGGGCAACTGCGCTTCCTCCCTGGTGCAGGGTGTCCAGTTCTATCAGAACGCAAATGACACTGACCGCGTGCCAGGCTTGATGCACGTCAATCTGGGTGGCTATCACATCCGCGATATTGAGTTCTCAGCAGCCATTGATGTGGTCGACACCAAGGTCGGTAAAGACCTTTCAGAAGCGATCTTCTCCTACCCCAACAATACCTATAAATTCAGTGATGTACCCAATCTGAATGTGCCTGTCGTGCGCGGTATGACTCACGATGGTTTGGGCAAGTATCTTTCTCAGATCCTCAAAAAAGCACCTGGTCCCACAGCGGATATCATCAAGATCCTCAAAGATACCGGCACGGACGTGGTTGTCAATTACCTGCCCGTTGGCTCTGAAATGGCCACCAAATGGTATGTCGAACAGATTCTGGAAGCGGGTTGCGGTATGGTGAATGCCATCCCGGTCTTCATTGCCAGCTCCGAGTATTGGGGCAAGCGTTTCCTGGATGCTGGTTTGCCGATCATTGGGGACGACATTAAGAGTCAGCTCGGCGCCACTATCCTGCATCGTGTCATCACCAGCCTTTTTGTGGATCGCGGCGTGCTTTTGGATCACACCTATCAACTCAACTTCGGTGGTAATACCGATTTTATGAATATGCTCGAGCGCGATCGTCTCGAATCCAAGAAGATCTCGAAAACCGGCGCAGTTACTTCGATGCTGCCTTATGCGCTCAATCCAGATGATGTCCATGTCGGTCCCAGTGATTACGTACCCTGGTTGACCGACCGAAAATTTTGCTACATCCGCATGGAAGGCACCACATTTGGCAATGTGCCGCTCAACCTGGAAGCCAAACTGGAAGTCTGGGACTCGCCTAACTCTGCTGGCGTCATCATCGATGCGGTCCGCTGTATAAAACTTGCTCAGGACCGTGGTATGGCTGGTCCCCTGTATGCCCCCGCATCTTACTTCATGAAGACCCCTCCCCGACAATACAAGGATGACGTTTGCCGTGAAATGACCGAAGCTTTCATCCGCGGCGAAGAAACGAATTCCTGAGTTCGAATCACTGACTCAAAGCCGAGATACCTATGCCCTCAACCGGATATCGGTATTTCGGCTTTATGCAACTCAACACCTCATCGCCTTCACAACTTTTTCTCTATTCTCTTTTCGACATTTCACACCGTATATCGCGCATGCCAGCTTTCCGGGAATGTCAGGCCATTTCCATAAACATAGCGGATCAATTGTCCATGGTGCTGTACTTCATGTTCCAGCAGGTCGAAGGCCAATGCAAGTTGTATGTCCGAGAATTCCGAAAAGTCAAGTGCTTCCAATCGCGCCAGTGTCGCATCCAGAGCAACTAAAACGGATTGTTTGACCCGTGGTGTGGCCAGGCTGCAGGAGAATCCCTGCCATCCACCCTTTTCGATGCCTTTGAGCATGCTTTCCCTGGCTCCGACCATACACCATAGTTGACCTGCAATACGATTGGAGGGTAGTTCCGGCATATCCAGAATCAAGGATTTTTCATCCAGATGAATAACAAGCGATTTCGTCAACTGAAAAGCACGCTTTAAATTATCTTTTAATTTTTGGTTCATTTTTTTCTCATTTCTTTGCAACTGATCCAGTTTAGGCCAAATCAAATATAAGCTCACAGAAAGATAAGGTTAGTATCTCCTAAATTGTGTCTTTTGGAAAGATCCTTAATGGCACATCTATGGTCAGACGATGCCTTTTACCGCCCAGGCTCTGGCCAAAAGTGAGATCGATCCGTTTGGATGGATGGGTAAAGAGTTCCGCAGATACGCTTCCAGTTTCTGTATTTTATTTTTCCCCAAGCGGCTGATGTAATTGGGTGCGGCTCCGACATTACTTAAAAAAGGTTGCCAATAATCATCAAAATTCTTGAATTCGGTCTTTATTTCAATGGCTTTCGCTACGATCTGTCGAATTCCTGCTACCTGAAACATCCTCGCAAGTTGACCGTCTTGACAGACAGGAAATCTGCTTCCCTCATCGTATGCTGCAGCATCTGGATCTACAGCAATGGCAGCATCCCAAAAATATCGCAGAAACTGCATACCATCCGCATAATCCCAAACAAATGCACCAATCTTTCCACCTTGTTTGGAAACTCGCACCATCTCCGCGATTGCCTCTTCTGGCTGCGGGACAAAGTTGAGCACAAGACCGGATACCACTGCATCCATGGCTTTTGAACGAAGACTCAGATTTTGGGCATAACAAACCGAAAAATTTACCAGCGGATCTGTGATCGTTTTTTTTGCATGAATAATAAACGCAAGTGAAGAATCAATGGATAAAATATTTGCAGGTTGAGAGGTATTAAGAATTCCCCTGGTGATATTGCCTGTGCCACAACCAATATCCAACCAGGTCTGACCCATTGGAGCAAGAAACCAGGTTAAAAATTCTTCGGATACCCGTTTACTCCATCGTCCCATAAATTGATCATAAGCTTTTCCGTTTTTCCAGGAGTCTGCCATAGTTCTCAGCTCCGATCTTACTAGCAATTGATTGAACAGTTTAAGATGTATTGTAAGGAATTTTGCCCCTCTGAACTGTGTCTGTATAACCAATGAAAGCGGAATAAAGGCAATTGAGAAGGGGAGATTCCAGTACACTTGCCTGACCTTCACATTCGAAAAATACCAGATCTGTTCCTCCTTTAGATCGCTATAGATCTGATCGATTTACCTGTTTGATGTTTCCTCATTCATCTCAACCATATGTTGTCAGAAGCCTTAAAAAACAAAAGGCGCTCCTAAGAGCGCCTTTTGTCTTCTTTTATCGATCTTTCAGTTTACGGAGCGTCGGAGTTCCAGAACCAATTATATGCGTAATATGGGCTGCTGGTTGAGTCCATCCGGATCGCGATGCGATCTAAACCTTTCAAACCGGCCGGAATATCATAGGTAAATGTCTGTGATCCACCGGTGCCCGAGGCAGTCGTGGCTACCAATGTACCACCAACAGCTGCTGTGCCGTACTTACCCATCAAAACCTTGAAATCTGTATCTTTTGGCAGGTTGTAGGTCTTGACTGTTACAGTTGTATCCTTGACCACGGCGGTAATATAGAAGTATGGGTAACCGCTGTAACCAGATGGAACGGTAGAGCCAGTTGAGCCACTTGAAGTACCTTCGGAGGCTGAGTCATCTGAGGGGTCAGAATTATTCCACCACCAATCATAGGCGTAATACTTGGTACCTTCGGTTGCTTCCAGGCGAATGGCTAGTCTGGCTTCATTAATTAATGCATCCGGAATATCGTAGGTAAAGGTCTGTGTGCCACCTGCGGCTGAGTCAAATGTACCCACCTGTGTTCCGCCAACGCCCTTAGTGCCGTATTTGCCAATCAGGACCTTGAAATCGGTATCCTTGGGAAGGTTGATGAATTTGATGGTTACGTCTTCAGCCTTGACGGCACTCACGATTGCACTGGTAGGATAACCTTTGTAACCAGAAGGAGCCGGGGTGGGGGTGGTTGTGGTTGGAGTGCTGGTAACTGTCGCGGCGGTATTGTTCACGAACCAGTCATAGGCGAAATACTTCACGCCTTCGGTGGCTTCCAGGCGAATAGCCAGCTTGGCCTCGTCTTTCAGAGCAGCAGGAATATCGAAGGTAAAAGTTTGTGTTCCACCGGCGAGTGAATCAAAAGTTGCCACCTGGGTTCCACCAACACCTAATGTGCCATACTTGCCGATCAATACTTTAAAGTCAATATTGACGGGCAGATTGTATACTTTGATGGTTACATCTTCACCCTTGACCACACTGACGATACTGGTGGTTGGGTAACCAGAATATGCCTGAACGACAGATGGTGCAGTGCCAAATACAGTGACCAATAAAACAAGAATTATAAAGGGAATAGCAATTCGTTTCATAGAGTTTCTCCTACATTTTGCATGTCAACCCAATGCTTTTTACATCGGGCGTTCAATCGGTATA
>PHBS01000082.1 GCA_002841995.1 Chloroflexi bacterium HGW-Chloroflexi-8 | reverse complement strand
GAAAAATGAACGAAATAAATTCTAAAATAGTATCAACCACTTGCCCATTCTGTGGAGTTGGTTGTAATTTGGAACTTCACATCAAAGACGAATTTATCTTCAAAGTGACTTCCCCTTTTGATTCAGTTGTGAATAAGGGTAATCTATGTGTGAAAGGTCGGTTTGGTTATGATTTTATTTACAATCCACGCCGAATCACAACACCTTTAATTCGAAAGACAATTCAAAAACCAGGTGCAAGAAAACAAGCATTCGATTTAGATGAATGGGAACCAGTCTCATGGAATACAGCCTTAGATTATACTGCGGATCGTCTGGTAGAAATTTACAATCGCGATGGATCTGACGCATTTGCGGTTTATTGTTGTGCAAAAGCGACCAATGAGGATAATTATTTACTTCAAAAAATGTACCGGTCTTTGTTCCGAACCAACAATATTGATCATTGTACCCGCTTGTGTCATGCAGGAAGCGTGGTTGGGCTTCAAAAAGCCATTGGGTCAGCTGCGATGTCGAATACATCATCAGAAATAATGGATACGGATGTTTTTATTATTACTGGCTCGAATACTGCTGAAACGCATCCAATTATTGCCATTCAAATGAAAGCAGCAATATTAAAAAACGGGGCAAAATTAATTGTAGTTGATCCCAGACGGGTTGAAATGGTGAATTATGCAACAATTTGGTTGCCAGAAAAACCCGGATCTGATGTGGCTGTATTTTCAGGAATGGCTCATATCATCATTAAAGAAAAACTCTATAATCAGGAGTTTATAAATAATCGAACTGAATTTTTTGAGGATTTTTCAAAATCCATGGAAAAATTTACTCCGGAATTTGTAGAGGAAGTTTCAGGTGTTGATCGAAATTTATTAATCCAGGCTGCAAGACTTTACGCTAATGCAGACAAAGCAGCCATATATTGGGCATTAGGTATTTCCCAATCCACGCATGGAACTGATAATGCTTTGAGTTTGATTAATCTGGCTCTATTGACCGGTCATGTTGGTAGACATGGTACAGGATTAAATCCACTACGAGGACAAAATAATGTTCAGGGTGCTTCTGACTCCGGTGCAATGCCCTGGCATTATCCTGGATATCAAGAAGTTAATGATGATAAGGTGGCTGAAAAATTTGAAAATGCATGGCATGTTGAAAAGGGTGGATTGAACCGAAATCCAGGGTTAACCACCACAGAAATTCTAACCAACGCCCACCCTGGCGGTGTGCGTTCGCTTTATATCATGGGTGAAAACCCAATGATGTCTGAACCTAACTTGAATGAGTCTCACTTACATATGAAAGAACTCGAGTTCATAGTTGCACAAGATCTCTTCATAAATGAGTCAGGAGCTTACGCGGACGTATTTTTACCTGCTGTTTCTTTTGCTGAAAAAGACGGAACTTTTACCAATACTGATAGAAGGGTTCAAATCGTCCGGAAAGCGCTTGAACCCAGAGGTCAATCCAGGGCGGATTGGGAAATCATCTGCGATTTGGCAAAAAGAATCGAAAAGAGGTTAGGCAGACCAAACACAGCTTATTGGGATTTCAAACATCCTTCTGAAATTCTTGACGAAATGGGTGATTTAGTACCATCCTATCGAGGTGTCAAATATAACCGAATTCAAAAAACAGGTTTACAAACACCAGTTCCTGATGAGAATCACCCCGGAACTCCATTCCTTTATCAGGAGAGTTTTCCATTAGGAAAAGCCAAATTTCATTCACTTGAATATAGAACAATCGATGAAGAAACGGACGATGAATACCCACTGATACTGAATACTGGAAGACTTTTGGAACATTGGCATGGTGGAACCCTCACAAGAAATTCCTGGCTGGATGATCTATATCCGGAAGCAACAGTGGAAATTAACCCCGTTGATGCTCAAAAAATCAATGTCGAAAATCATGGTGTTGTAAAAGTAACAAGTAGGAGAGGTACAGTCACATTACGTGTATTAGTAACCGAAAAAACAATTCCAGGAGTAATTTTTATACCTTTTCATTTTGTGGAGGCAGCCGCAAATCTATTAACGAATGAGGCTTTAGATCCGGAAGCAAAAATACCTGAATTTAAAGCATGTGCAGTTAAAATTGAAAAACAAACCGAAAATGAATTACCCAATCGCGACCTTTTTCAACCAAGAGGAAGATATTAATCAATTTTAATCACCTGCCATGGAATTGACGTTCTCTTCTTATCAATTCAAAGATATAAAAAAATTGCAATAACTTGAAATAATAAAAGACCCAAGAGAAAAAATCTTCTCAATTGGGTCTTTTATTATGTATTATTTTTTTTGACACCAAGCTATCGTATTAGAGCCTTATGTATCAATATACCGTGGCAATAACGACAATTGCGGTAGACTAAAAATTTAATTTATTCAAAGAATACTATTATTTTTTTGAACCTTTAGGTAAGTTCGCGATGAGGTCTAAGAATTCCACCCATTCTTCTTTGAAGAAATGCAATGTAATATTGTTTAATTCCAAATGGTAAGTGGTTTCACCATCCGGTTCATCAGCTTTCCAAGCCATATAGTTAGCGGTCTCTGAAAGTGTTTGTGTCAAAGGATCATTAGTCATCATTTTTTCTCTCCTTGTGAATGTTTTATTTCATTTTCGAATTGTGAAAAATATTAATTAATTTTTCCTGAAATGGTTTTAATATTGCATTCTGTATTATTTTTGCACCTCTAATTATACCCTTCATCAAAGCTGGTGGGTTAGGTTCTCTCGGAACGCGGTTTTCCAGTTCTTCCCATGGGTAGGCATCAAACATTTTATGGAAAACATATTGCCCAAATAATTTTGAAGTCGCTAAAACTGGTGCCGCTAAAATTACACCTATGATACCAAAGAACGTACCAAACACAATTGCTGCGATCATTACTGCTGCAGGATGAACTTTTAGAGTATTCCCCATGAGACGTGGAACTACTAAATTATCAAGAATTACATCCGTTACCCATGCAACGCCTACAACAATTAAAGCATATGGAAAATTCTGAAGCCCAAATAATGTTGTGTCTTGAAAAAGGGCTACTAAACCGTAAGTAGTCCAGGCTACAACTGGACCTACGTAAGGAACAAATCTTGCGAGACCAGCTACAAGCGCCAATCCTAAATAAAAACTTACTTGAAGTGATCCTAATAGAATTGTATAAAGAATTATGGTCAAAAAAATGATGATTAATTGACCCCTGAAAAATGCATTCCAAACTCTATTCAGTTCAATACCCATATTTTTAATATCAACTTCGTAACCCGGGATCGAGAGTTTTAATATTTCTCCTGATACCCCTTTCGTCTCTGATAATATGAAGTACGAAATTAAAATCGCAAAAAATATCCAGCCAATTGTTGAAGCTGTTCCAGCAGCAAAAGAACCAACAAGTGTACCAAAGCTTGATATGATTGGCTGAACCATACTGAGAATCTGGTTTCCAATCTGAACCAAATCCAACTGTGAAAAATCGATAGTGAAAGGTCCGATTAAATACTTTTGTGTGGATAAATCGGCCAAGAATTTTGGCACGTTTACGATTTCAGACTGAATAAACTTAATTAAACTGGTTAATTGTCCAAAAATTGCCAATCCTCCCAGTGTCAGTGAGCCAAGTAAGAGGATTAGTAGTAATAAATATATTATCCCAACTGAAATATTCCATGAAATTCGAATTTTTTCTTTAAGAAAACAAGCAATTGGATTAAGAATATATGCCAACATAAACGAAATCATTAAAGGGCCAAGTATTGTCTTAAATTGAATAACAACTCCAGCCAATACCGCAATAAATACTAAAGCAACTACTAGCTTGGTAGTATTGGTCCAATTAGGGGAATTCTGATCAACTGGCTCATTCATAAATCATCTCAAATATACCTCATTATGATTTAAAAAAACAACAAAGCTCCTATTTTTGAGGAGCTTTGTTTACCAAATACTTTATTAGAAATTAAGGACAAGCGCCAGCTCCAAAGAAAGAGTTCATGATTCCGGGGAATAAATCACAATACAAATTCATTTGATCGATAATAACAATTAGACCGATACAAAGACAAATAACTGCCAATATGACGATTAAAATGATCAACCAAACTTTACTTTTCTTGGCTGGTTTATTTACGGGTCCCTTTGGAGATGATGGTATTTGTCCTGAGTATTGTGGCGGAGGTGGAACAGATTGCATCGGTGGCATTGGTGGAGGAACACTTTGTATCGGGGGATATGATGGTACGGATTGCATCGGAACATTCGAATAACTGGGCTGAGGAGGAGGAGTGCTTACAAACGTCTGTCCAAAAGGTGCAGATGGTGCTGCTGCACGTGTCGCATCCGGGTCAATTTCAGCTACTTCAAACTGTAATGTAGTTGAATCTCCTAAAGCAATGATGGCTCCTGGAATCATAGGCTGAGGGCCAGAGATCCTTTGACCGTTCAAAAAAGTGCCATTCGTAGAACCAAGATCTTCAATTACAAAACCTTGTCCGGAGATGGATATCTTCGCGTGACGCCGTGAAATCTCACTGTCGTTAATAACAATCTCACAGTTAACATCTCGTCCCAAATACATTTCAGTTAAATCTAACGGGAAAACTTGGCCTGGGTTCCCCCCCTTACGAACGACTAGTTGAAAATTAGAACTCATGGACTCCTCCTAATTTTTACTTCATTCCTCAAGTTTACAAACCTTCTGTTTCTATGTCAACTAGATTGGAAAAGATTTGTTGGCATGAGGTCTCTGAGTGCAAGATAACCGATTCTATGAATTCCTTCGTTATTCAAAAATTTCAATAAAGAATCATTTCGGAATACCTCATAATCCCCTACTCGGCATCTCCAATCTGGAGCAATTGCTCGGATTTCTTGTGAATCAACTGATGGATGGATGATAAAATGGGTAATACCAGGCGGCAAATTATTGAATTCTTCTTTTACCCTTTCAAGTCTATTATCTGGATCTTGTAGAGACATTGCACGAATATTATCAAGCAATGGGAATTCCATTTTTTCAAGTTGTTCGGATATTTGGCAAACAACTTTTGATGATTCAGCATCCAAACCAAAATTCCTCCATCCCATTTCATCCATTCGAAACATCATCAAAGGTAGCTGATATTTAAGTCCAAGTTCAATATATGCACTCATCAATTTCGGATGAGCAACAGTTCCCATATGTGTATCCAAATGCGAAGGGAAATGGCCGGATTGAAAAACTCTGGAAATTTGTTCATCTAACTCTTGCCTACCGAATTTTGGATCCAAATTATGCTGAGCTAGTTCCGTTTCTGAATAAAAATAACCTTCGGGATCAATCAAACCACTTAATTGATCACGAGTAGAAATTGGTCCCCAACGGTATTGTTTCCACTCGCTGGTTAAAGTTAGGTGGACACCAAGATCAATTTCAGGAAACTCTTCTTTTAATCCAATTGCTGCAAGAAACCAAGGACAAGGGACCATTACCGCACCAGAAGTAATAATTCCCACATCATATAATTCTCTAAAAGCAGCCACAGAGGAATGACACATCCCAATATCATCGGCATGGATAATAACAACCCGATCATCATTGGAAAAACCTAATTTTTTTAACACTGGATTTGTATCCATTGAACCCTCCAATCAGACTCAATTATAGAATCGATTTTATGAGAAGGACAAGAAAACAAATACCCCACAATGCCGTGTGCAGCGTAGTTTTGAACCTGCAAACGCAGGTAGGAGCCCGCTTCGAAATTTCCGCCTTGGCCGAAGCCTATCGCGTCCTTTCCAAAATGTTGAGCTCCATTTAAGGGGTGTTGGCTCAAAACCGGATGTGCTACATCGCGAACATCGCAGGGTAACATTTTTATACCACAAACCAAATTAAAAGACTAGATTAATAGTTATTTACAGAAACACCTAATCGTATAACCTCGACCCCTTGACCGATAATTTTCCTTTTATATACTTGATTCAAAGGATCAAGATCAAAGATATGAAAAAATATCTCTTTGTCACGATATCATTCGTTATACTCACATTATTCGTATCGTGTTCAAAACCAAAAAGTATTCAAATAAAATCAGCCTGGATGAAACCAGGAATAACAGGGAATACTACCGCCGCATACTTTATTATTGATAATCCATTAGATCAACAAGATCGATTATTATCGATGACCAGCAAGATTGCTGGGAATGTTGAACTCCATCAAACCACCATGAATAATGGAAATATGTCGATGGGTCTTGTAGAATCTGTGGATATACCAGCTCACAGCAAGATTGAATTTAAACCACAAGGTTTACATGCAATGTTTATTGACTTGCATGAAGATTTAAAGGTTGGAGATAAAGTCGAGACTGAATTCAATTTTGAAAAAACTGGAACAATCACAATAATTGTTGAAATAAAAGAACCAAATTTTTAATCCATGATGATCCGGTCTTTTTTCGCCATTCCATTGTCCACTGAAATAAAAGATGGAATATTTATGGAAACGAAGAGAATCAAGAGCGAATTGCCAGGAGCCAATATTAAATGGGTGGAACCACAGAATTTGCATTTAACTTTAAAGTTCCTGGGTAATTCGTCTGATAAAGATTTATACAAAATAGTGGAACATTTGCAAAATGAGATTCATGTTTTCAAAAACTTCATACTTTCATTTTCTAATCTCGGTGTATTTCCATCAATAAAAAACCCTAAAGTTGTTTGGGTTGGATGCGATCAAAGCAAATTACTCCAGCAGCTATTTACGATTATTGAAAGAGTTTGCACAATTATCAACATTGCTTACGAAGAGAAACCATTTTCACCGCATATTACTGTAGGTAGATTAAAAAATTCTTTTTCAACAGAAGAATTAGATTTATTTAGGAAAATTATTTCGGAGTTAAAAACAAAAGAATTTGGAGCACAGGAAGTAATGGGGTTTTCACTTTTACGTAGTGTCTTAACACCAACAGGGCCAATTTATACGCCTATCCATAAATTTATGTTTTCAAAGTAAAGTATGATAGGCTAAACATCTATGTTAAAATCTAAGTAAATATTTTATTTTCAAAATGAGGTGTGATCTGAATATATTAGAAATAGCAAAATATGTGGTTGATACACTTGATGTAAAAAAAGGGGAAGACATACTACTTTTAGATGTACAAAATATTGCTTCTTTTACGGATTACTTTGTGATTTGCACAGGCACCAGTGGCCGTATGCTTGATGCACTGGCAAAAAGTGTACAAGAAGAAGTCAAGAGTAAGTTTGGGATTTCCTCAACAATCGAAGGTCAACCGGATAACGGATGGATTATTCTGGATTTGGTTGATGTTGTTATTCACTTGTTCGCGCCTGAACAAAGAAATTACTATCGACTTGAAGAACTGTGGAACAAAGGTAAAGTTTTGGTCAAATTACAATAAGACTCTTTTCACCATTAAATTAATGCATCGATTGATAATGCCAAAAATATAAATACCAAATACATACTCGAGTATCTGTACATTTTAAATGCAATTTTGTTTCCATTGATTGTAAATACTTGCCATGCTGTGTATAACAACCAGCCTCCCAAAATGATTGCGGATATTAAGAAGATACTTCCTCCTAATTTAAAAAACGGCATAATTAAAGTAAGTAAGACTAATTGAGATGTATAAATTAGTATTTGCGTTCGGGTATTTTTCTCCCCTTTAATTACAGGTAACATCGGGACATTAGCACGGGCGTAATCATTTTTCCTAACAATAGCCAAAGCCCAAAAATGTGGCGGTGTCCACAAGAATACCAATGCGAATAAAAACAACGAGGGAACATTAAGGCTACCTGTCACAGCAGCCCAACCGACGAGTGGAGGGATTGCACCAGCTCCTCCGCCAATTACAATATTTTGAACAGTAGCATGCTTCAACCACATACTATAAACAAATACATAATAGAACATTCCCAACATTGCCAAAAGGGCGGCTACAAGATTTACAAAACTTGCATAAATAAAAAATGAAAAAATTATTTCTACAATTCCAAGAGCAAGCGCTTCGGCTGGCTGTAATCGACCAGATGGAATTGGACGTTTCGAAGTCCTTTGCATGGTCTGGTCTATCTCGCGATCAATAAATTGATTGACCGCTGATGCACCCCCTGCTGCCAATGCACCAGCAATAATTGTCCAAAAGGTTAATCCGAATCCAGGGATTTTCCCACCGCCAACGACCATACCCGCGTAGGTTGTAACCAATAACAATAAAACGATGATAGGCTTGTTCAATCTGAAAAAATCTAGCCGGCGTTGCTTGTCATTAAAAACTGTCATCCTTTCAGCTTTCTCTGATCGCAATTCGAATTTGGATGAGAATACTGAAACAAGCAGGGTGACAATAAACAGTGCGGTAGCAATAGAATGAATACCTACCAAATCAATAGGATAATTTCGGGTTACCTGTAATCCACCGATTAGAATTTGTCCCCAAAAAAGTGCAAAAGCTGATGTTGTTGAAATTAACATACGTAAAGAAGAACGGTAATATAACCAGGTCCTGTTTAAAACGATCACCGAGATTATTGCTACTATCGCTGTAGTTACACGATGAACTAAAACAAAAATCCCACCTATAGTTAAACTGGACAGGTTTTCACAAATCGGAAAACCAATGCATTGCTCAGAAACGTTAGTTGAAGATATATATATCCCGACTGCGATTAATATAAAAGAACTGATCACCCAAATATCATAAATTGAATATTTTGATATAGAGAGACGATTATTAATATTATAAAGGTAGGATAATAACCAAAGGGTTGCCAAACAAATCGTTGTAATACCAAAAATATAGTTAATTAAGTCCATATATGCAGGCGAAAAACGATTTATTGACATACCAAGAAAATAAACTGAAATGACAGAAACCAAGGCAAGTCCGAAGATATTAGCCTGTCTATTAAGAATTTTGTTTTTATTTCCAGAAAAAATGACCAACATCGAAAAAATTAACGAAAAATATGGCAAGAACTTAACAAGATAATTGAAAATATCAAAAATACTATTCTTATTTAAAGGGACATTTGAACAATCAATAGTATTGCAATCATATTGCGAGTTTGCATTTTTCAATATTAATACCGAAACCAAAAATAAAAATAATACGAATAAGTTCAATGATAAAAAAGTTGTAGATTTTTTATTAATTGTCATCTTGTTGATCCTCTTTTGTGATTTGTCGAGTATGTTCTTGATATCGCATTTTCTTAAATAAAAATGGGAATCCGAATCCCAGTAAACTGGCAAAGAAGAACCATTGCATTGCGTATCCAAAATGTGGCCCTTCAGAAATTGTTATTTCATTTTCAACAGGAGTAGGTAACCCTTTGACTGGATTTGTTTCTAAATAGATATAAACAGGCATAAGATCATAGGGAATCTGGTTTTGAAGTCGATCTAAGTTTACGAGGAGCCAAAATCGAGAATCATCTTTTTTCAAAGCATCTGGATCTCGACCATATGAATTTTTTGTTTCACCTATACGAATAACGCCTTGGACATAATTAATATTTTTTGATAAATTATCGATCTCTTGAATATGGTCTAGATCATCCAAAGAAATCCAACCACGATCGACAATGATTGCAGAAGATGAATTTGATAAAACGAATGGTGTTAATACATGGTATCCAGGAGTGTTTTGAAAAACCTGGTTTTGTAAGTAAACCTGATGATCAAAATCAAATTTCCCTGAAGCAAAACCTTTTCTATATTCTGAATCTAGTAACAAAGAGGTTTCTTGACTTTGATTTAAGTCTAATTCTGGTAATGCTATTTGACTAAGATAATGCGAATTAAAACTTCGCCTCCACTCTAATCGATCTAATTGCCAAAAACCCAAACGCACCAATATCAAAACTCCAATTATTGCCAGGACAGTACTGATGACTAACTTAGTGTGGAGAGAAATTTTATGGTTCATTGTTCTTGAGATCATTATCGATAGGAAATAATATGATTGAAAACAGGAATAACATTACTCCTGAAGGTAAACCGACTGCTAATAAACCTTGAAATCTCACTAAATTGGTAACACTATTCCGTACTTCTATGCCCATGATTTTTTGAGGTTTAAAAGTACATGCAATCGAATATTTTTCAGTGCCTTGTAATGTCAATACACCTTGTGCTCCTGCTGGAACCCATATTGGACCTAATTGATGACTAACGACATCTTCATTATTTACAACAATGCGATCCCCTTGATAAAAAACGATATTCGCAGGAATTGATGGGACCGAAAGACCATTTTTTATTCTTTCGGCAGTTCCATTTGGAATCGTCAAAACGATATCCTCATTAGAAAAATCTTCACCCTGATTTAATATAAAGAAACTACCTTCACTAACAAGGAAACCAAAAATCAGGCTAATAATTAACGAAATAAAAAATCGAAACGCATATTTTGAAAGCGTCTGGTTCATAATTTAATCTTTTGTTTTTAGAAGAAATTTTAAGTCTGAAACCAAATCAGATAAAGGTGTATCAACCGGATAGGTCACTTTTAGATTTCCCTTTTTGTCAATTAAATATAATCTCGTAGAATGATCAACAAGATATCCAGTCGTTCCTCCAACATTATTTACTTGTCGATATACTCCGTAATCTTTCCAGACTTTTTCTAAGTCATTCATACTTCCAGTTAATCCAAAAAAAGTATTATCAAATGTTGATAAGTAATTCGACAATTTTTCCTGATTGTCCCTTTCAGGATCCACAGTTATAAAAACAATTTCCACGTCATTGAAATTCTTTCCAAGACGATCCTTTACTTCTTTAAACATATACAAAGTAGTGGGACAA
Organism: Chloroflexi bacterium HGW-Chloroflexi-8; assembly: GCA_002841995.1. GTDB lineage: Bacteria > Chloroflexota > Anaerolineae > Anaerolineales > Anaerolineaceae > UBA6170. The sequence continues at coordinate 6,393 of PHBS01000082.1, read as the reverse complement.
ATATCAGGACAAAATGTGTACCCAAAAAAAAGGATGATAATTTTTCCTTGATGATCCTTCAACCGATATTGATCCCCGTGTGAGGACTGTAAAGAGAAAGAAGGTGCAACTACAGGTGAAGTAATTTCAGAGCCTTTTAGTTTATAAGGTTCAATCAAAAGGATTGAACCCAAAAAGACGACGATTATTACGAATGCACCCAACCACATAAACCCAAAATTTTTCATGAATCGAATACCTAACTACCCATTAAATACAAAGCTGGATAGAAAATTATCCAAACAACATCTACAAAATGCCAATAATTTGCTGATGCTTCAACCATGAAATGGTTTTCTGCATTGAATTTTCCATTTATCCCGTTCCTTAGAACAAATAACAGAAAAATTATGCCTGTTAACACATGAAATGCATGCATGCCTGTCATCATATAAAACACAGCACCCTGAGCGCCATCTGCTGGACCAAAATGAGCATCCCGCCATTCCAAACCAACAACTCCAACCAGGAAAACGATACCCAACAAAATTGTTATTAACAACGAAGTCAAAAAACCTTTTTTGTTGTCTCTAGATATCATTACCTCTGCACGATTCATGAAAAAGCTACTGACCAATAATACAGAAGTAACCACGAGTCCAAGAAACTGGTTCAGTTCAATTTTTTGATTTCCTAACAAATAAAAACGAGATATTAATAGTCCACCGAACATAAACGAATCAGAGGCAAAGAATAACCATAATCCCAGCCTACTTATGGCAAGTTTTTTTTGAATTTGGTTAATTGAAGGTTGAATTGAGCTCACTCATTTCCCCTTTCATCACTTTCAAATAATCGATAAAAATGCATAAAATAATTCAGAACCAAAGCCATTTTTATGATTGCAATAATCCATAACAGAATTTGTGGAACCTGATTTATCCCTAAAAAGTATTCCATGATTGTCAACACCGCTAACATAAAAAATACAACGATCCCTCGTGTTAGTGAATTTAATTTTTTCATGATTCAACCTCATTTTTAATTTCTTCGCTTTTGATGAGTTCAACGTATTTACTTCCGGTAAGTCCATAATCATAAGGATTTCCAACGACACGAAATTCTCGATTCTCGTAATTATTTATTGGAGCTGGTGAAGGCAATAATGACCATTCAGGTGATCTTGAATTCCAAATATTCCCTTCCGCAATTTCTCCTTTTTTCGCACTTCTTATTAAATTAACAAAAAATACCAGGACAGAGATTGCAATTAAGAATCCACCAATAGTTATGAGAAGATGTGTAGAGTCAAATCCTAAATTTGGGTCATAATCCGCGATTCGCCTTCTCATGCCTAATAACCCAATTCTCATCTGCCCAAAAGTCATTAGAAGAAATGAAGGAGTCATGAGATAAAAATGTATTTTCCCAAGCGTTTCATTCAGTTTTCGGCCAGTGATTTTTGGATACCAGTAATAGATCGCAGCAAAAATTGGAAATACAAAACCACCAAACATTGTGTCATGGAAATGACCAACAATAAAATATGTATCGTGTAAATGTAAATCAGTAGAGACAGTTCCGGCTGGAGGACCTGTCAAACCACCCATTAAGAAAACAATTATTGCTCCCAGGGTGAATAACATTGGCACAGGAAAACGTGCTTTTCCTTGCCAAAGAGTGGCAACCCAGCTAAAAAACTTCACCCCTGTAGGCACTGCGACTAATAAAGTACTGTACATGAATGGAACTCGTAAATATTCTTCTATACCAGCAGTAAACATATGGTGTCCCCAAACCAAAAAGCTTGTTAATGCAATTGCCAATGAAGACATTGCAACCCACTTATAACCAAAAAGTGGTTTCCGAACAAAGACTGGTAATAATTCGCTAATAATTCCTAGGCCTGGGAGAATAAAAATATAGACTGCTGGATGCGAGTAAAACCAAAATAAGTGTTGAAACAAAACCGGGTTTCCACCTTCAGAAGGCGTGAAGAAACCCATTCCCAATAATCTTTCAAACATCACCAATTGAAATGAAAGTCCAATCAATTGTGTGGCAGTTAAAGCCATAATGGACGTTGCTAATACAGACCAGGTGAGAATCGGTAACCGGAACATTTTCATGCCAGGACTTCTCATTTTTAGAATTGTGGTTATTAGATTTAAAGAACCTAATATAGATGACCAACCGGCGAAATATACACCCAGAAAAAACATCTGAATTCCCATTGGACCGCGAACACTCAAAGGAGGATATGCAGTCCAACCAGTTTCAAAACCACCAAAAAACATTGCACTCAAAAGAATAAGAGATGCTGGAATGGCAATCCAAAAGGAGAAGGCGTTTAATCTCGGAAATGCCATATCATCGGCTCCGATTAATAAAGGGATCAAATAATTACTAACAGCTGAAATCCCAGTAAGAATTGATATGATTAACACCATCCCGTGCAAACCCACTAATGTATTAAATTGGACAAAATTTAAAATTTGTAGTCCGGATGACGCCAATTCAACTCGAAAAATTAAAGCAAGTGATCCACCTACACTCAAGAGAATCATTGAAAGGACTCCATACTGAATCCCAATTACTTTATGATCCAAGGTAAACTCAAAATATCTTCTAATTCCGTTGAACTTATGTGCCTCATGAGGTTCAAGGACCTCTTGGCCTAATGCGGCTCTCCACCAGTCTGTAAAAGCCCCCAAACCAATCAGAAAGAATATTGCACCAAATAACCCACCAACGACAATCGTAGGTTCAGTTTTCCAACCCAACCCTAAGATTGTACGAATTGTTGTGAAAAAAATGACACCAATTCCCGTTCCAAATAATTGAAAAATTAATCCACGTATTATACCGATTGACCATACTCTCTTCATAAAAAACCACCTCAAATTAATGTAAGGAATTTATAAAAGCAATAATATCTTCTAACTCTTCTTTACTAAACAAATCAGCATAGATTGAAGGCATGATATTGGGAGAAAAATTTTGAACAATATCCTGATTTGGATTAAGGATGGATGACATAAGATATTTGTCATCAACAATTATTTTTTCACCATCCATTAAAGACTTCTCGGATCCGGATAATCCCAGCCAGGTCGGTCCAACACTTGCTGAGCCGTCCAAAGTATGACAACCAATACAGCCATTATTTTTGACTAACTTTTCCCCTTTTTGAACTGGATTCAGATCATCTGCCTTACTTTCAAGATCCACCCAACTTTGAAAATCTGCTTCACTTACAACTTTGACGGGACTATTCATATATGCGTGCGCACCACCACACAATTCAGCACACATGAGCGTATAATCCCCAATGATTGACGGTGTAAATCGGAGTTCTTTAACCAAATTTTCTCCTGGTAATACATCTTGCTTAACTCTGAATTCAGGAACCCAAAAAGAATGAATTACATCAAGTGAAGTCATTTGTAAATTGACTTGATTATCGACAGGTAAATAAAGGGTGTTGGAAGTAATTTCAAAATCCGGATATTCAAATGACCAAGCCCACTGACTGGCTGTAACATTGATCGTCATTGCTTGAGGATTAATTATTCTCGTTTCCGCTAGAGATTTGGCACCAAGATAAGAAAATGAAATTACAGTAGCTAAAGGAATAATTGTCCATAAGATTTCAAGTTTGGTAGAACCAGTAACAAACTTCCCATCTTCATCCTGCCCCTTCTTATTACGAAATACGATCAAGCTGTAAATCATAAAAACAGAAATAAGAGAAAAAAGAAATGAAATGATAAAGAAATGAGTATTAAAGAGTTTATCGATAATCGTGGCTTGTGTACTAGCTTCTACGGGAAGAAGACCAACTGAAAGCAAAAAATAATTTGTGACTATTGTTAACAGAGCTACGAGAACGGTTACAATTGCAATATGTTTCATAAGTCTTTTATTCCTATATAAATTAATAATTTCGGTAATGAAACCTTATGTGTTACTATTCACCCTCCCGGATGCCTGACTATATGCTACTATATTCACCATAATTATCCAAATATTTGTAATGTTTTGTCACATTTAAAACACAAAATTATCTAAAATATCCAATGTAAATTATGGAAAATCAAAAAAAAGAAGCTAACGATTTGTTAGCTTCTTTTTTGTTTTGGTTAACTAAGTCTATTTTAATGTTTTGATGTAGGTAACAACCTGCCAAATTTCATCCTCAGATAAAGCATTTTTTTGTGCTGGCATGGACGAATTATATGGATCCATTGCTCCACCTTCTGAAATTCGATAGAACAAATAATCGTCCCCTGCTGTGGCAACGACTTTTGTCAGGTCTGAGGCCGGTGGTGTCAAGGATTTTCCAGCTGGTCCGTCACCTTTTCCCCCAGGACCATGACACGCAGCGCAAGTCGTATCATAAATATCTTTCCCGGCAGTCGCTGCATTCGGATCGGCTGCCAGTGGATTGGTCTTCCCTGCATATGCTGTCGGAATATCACTTTGTGGTTTTGCTGTTCCCCCACCTCCGCAAGCACTCAAAATGAGTGCTGAAAGCACTAATACGAATAATACGGTTCTTACAGATTTTTTCATTCATTCCTCCTGAAATATTCCTTCTTGATGTAAATCACACAGAATTATATGCCGACATTGCCAAAATTCAATCTTGTCATATAAGCTTTAGAATTCGAGAGACAAGTTGCGGTCTAGATTTATTTCTAGATATAAAAATTAAATATCCAAATGTAAGGAGTATTTGTAAATATTTGGTGAGTAATGTCACTATCGTAGATAATCTTTCTAGATTTAAATAACATATGTTATTTATTCGTATTTTTCAGAGGTGATATCAATGTTTAGAATTAGTCGTAGATTAGATTATGGAATCAAATTAATGGTCGCTCTTGCAAAGGATGATGACAGTCTACCGAGACCAACATCAAAACTTGCTGAAAGTTTACAAATACCTTTACCGTTCTTACATCAGATTGGTCATTCGTTAATGCAATCAGGGCTAATTAAGGCAACTCCTGGTCCAAAAGGCGGATTGAGACTGAATTTGCCAGCTAATAAAATCTCGATATTGACAATTTCAGAATCTCTTGAAGGACCTATTTGTCTTAATGATTGTTTGGATGATAATAATGGCTGCATAAATCAAGAAAGTTGTTCAGCAAAAAGCATGTGGTCACTAATGCAAAATCAAATTCTGGATTTTCTTGGCAACGTTAATCTGGATGATTTAGCAAAAAAGGAATTGGCTGAAGAATTAGGATCTGAAACTTCAAGACTACCATTTGTTGCTGATTGATTTAATACAATTATTAAAAAAGGATGATTAATGTTGTTCATCATCCTTTTTATCTCTATTTGCATAAACAAATAATTTTATTTGAGAGCAGATAATACCTGGGTACTGTGTCCTTTGGGTGTTACCTTTTCAAAAATCTCTTTTATTTTTCCATTTTGATCAATTACAAATGTGGTTCTCAGAACCCCATAATATTTCTTCCCATACATATTTTTCTCCCCCCAAACACCATAAAGCTCACAAACAGCGTGATCAACATCTGCCAAAATAGTAAATGGTAAATTATATTTCTTCTTAAATTTTTGATGTGATTTCGAAGTGTCAGGACTAATTCCAATTATGATGACACCAGCAGATTCATAAACAGAATAATCATCACGGAATTCGCATGCCTCGGTTGTGCAACCGGGTGTGTCATCTTTCGGGTAAAAATATAAAACAACAGGCTTACCAAGAAAATCCGATAATTTTCTTGAGTCACCATTTTCATCTTCTAATTCAAAATCAGGTGCCATTTCATTTTTCGCTATAGTCATTATGTCCTCCTTAAAATTATTCTATCATTTCCAATCCCATACTGGATGTATCGTAACCAACTAAAGCTTGTATTGATTTCTTAAATTGATGGTCGTTCATTGCCTGGCGTACTGGTTTCAATAAATCGCTCTTATAAATTTCTTTAGGAAAAACAAAGTCAAATCGCTCTTTAAATAGAGGTATAAAATCCAATTTTAAAGCTTTTGCGGCACTAGCAACACCCAAACCAATATCTGCGCGACCACTTCCAACAGAAGCAGCCACAGAAAGGTGAGTATATTCTTCATGGTCGTAACCGTTTATCACTTCTGGTCGCATACCATTTCTTTCTAATTCAAAATCTAAAAGGACTCTTGTTCCAGCTCCCCTTTGACGATTAATAAAAGTAATATCTTTCCGAGCTAAATCAACAAATTTTGTTATCCCTTTTGGATTACCCTTTTGTATGATAAATCCTTGGTCACGAAAAACCCAATTGATAATAACAACCTCTTTACCAAAATCGGTTAAATATTTTTTAACATAACTAAAATTATAACTACCATTATCTAGATCCAGTAAATGAGATCCCCCAAAATGAGATT
>PHBS01000081.1 GCA_002841995.1 Chloroflexi bacterium HGW-Chloroflexi-8 | reverse complement strand
GAATATTGGTCATTAAGCCGAGTTAGCTCAGTTGGTAGAGCACACGACTGAAAATTGTGGTGTCCACAGTTCGATTCTGTGACTCGGCACTCAGGCACCTTCCGGTGCCTGAATTTTTTTAATCATCGGAATGTGGTATCAATTTTATTTCTTTAAGTAAAAACTTATATTGGTTTTACAAAATACTTTGATACTCTTTATATTAAAATAACGACTTTTGTCGTTTCGAAATCCAAGATTTTGGTCATTCTTTCTGTAACAAGTCATTCCCGGTAAACTTCACTTACTGACCTAATTCCTAATCTCTGTTAGAATCGGATTTATGAAAACCAAAAACCGAATCCTGATCGGAATTGGCGGAATACTTCTTGTTTGTGTAATTCTAATTCTAGCCATTCCCAGAAAAGTGAACATTAAAATTAATGGACAGGAACAATTCATCTTTACGCGTTCCTGGACAGTAGAAAAAGTATTGGAAACCGGTGGGTTATCGATAAAACCCGAAGACCAGATTACACCCTCTTTGCAAAAGTTCATGTTTGGTGTAGATGAAATAAAAATTGAATTAGCCCGGGAGGTAATTTTCACAAATTTCCCGAACTCACAATCAAAATCTCTTCTCTCCGCAGATCGCAATCTCAATAACCTGATTAATCAGTCCGGTATTTTAATATCACCTCAGGACCGGATTACAGTAAACCAAAAACCCGTTAAGCTATCCGACACACTACCCTATTCAGGTGCTTTTTATATTGACATAAAAAAAGCAGTAGAAATTAAAGTATCCGATGGAGAAAAGACCAGCACAATTCAATCCAGCGCAGATACCCTAATGCAAGCATTAGCTGATGCAAATATTCAGGTGGCAGAAAAAGATTGGATGAATCTTCCTGGAGATACTCCTTTGAACATGGACCTTCAAGTGATTATTCGCCGGGCTCAACCAATCACCATCCAACTGAAAGATGACACTTTTACTTTTGAGAGTGCTTCTTCTACTGTTGGAGAAATTCTAGCCGACGCTGGTGTCAGTCTGCAAAGTCTTGACTATAGCATTCCATCGGAGACAAGTATGCTTGGGGAGGACAAAAACATTCAGGTAATTCGGGTGAGAGAGGAAATTGAACAAATTCAAACCCCCATCGCATTTACAAATGAATACATCCAATCTGACCAGGTTGAACTGGACCAAACAGACGTCGTCGTACCCGGAGAATTTGGTCTGGAAGTAACGAGAACACGGATTCGATATGAGGATGATCAGGAAATATCCCGCACTGAAGCTGTTACCTGGGTGGCAAAACAACCCGTTTCTCAACAGATTGGGAGAGGCACACAAGTCGTAGTCAGGACTATGGACACACCACAAGGGGAGATTGAATATTGGCGTTCTGTTAATGTATACGCAACCTCTTATTCACCCTGCCGATCTGCGGCAGATCGCTGCTATTATGGAACTGCCAGTGGTTTACCAGTACAACAGGGCGTGGTCAGTGTTTCGAGATCCTGGTATAACTTGATGGTCGGGCAACGAATTTATGTACCGAATTACGGTATTGCAACCATTGCCGATGTAGGGGGTGGTGTTTCAGGCAAGTATTGGATCGATCTTGGATATTCCGATGACGATTATGTAGCCTGGTATTCGAATGTAACCATCTATTTCTTAACTCCAGTACCGGATAACATTCCATGGATTCTTCCCTAATTCCTGAACCACTCAATGTGGTACAGCTTCTAAGGTTTCATCATCTCTCTCCTCGCAAAAGCCTGGGACAGAATTTTCTTGTGGATCATTTTGCCCTAGAAAAGGTAATTGATGCAGCAGATATCTCTCTTCAAGATGAGATCTTGGAAATAGGGGCAGGTTTGGGGTCATTAACACGTTTTTTGGCGCGTTGTGCCCAACGTGTGGTGACCGTTGAGTTAGATCAGCACCTTATCCCGATTTTGGAGGAAGTCCTTGGGCTGGAAGAAAATGTAGAACTGATCCATGCGGATATCTTAAAACTAGATCCAGCTCAAATTATGCACAAAGATGGTTATCTGGTTATTGCGAATATTCCTTATTACATAACTTCAGCGATAATACGCCACTTGCTTGAGGCAAAGATAAAACCCAAACGAATGGTTCTTACCATCCAAAAAGAGGTCGCCCATCGCATTTGTGCCCAACCCGGTGATCTCAGTTTATTGGCACTCAGTGTTCAGGTGTATGGGAATCCGACAATTATATCCAGAATTTCAGCTGGATCATTTTTCCCTCCACCAAAGGTCGATTCTGCTGTAATACGTGTTGACCTATTCCCGGAACCAATAATCCCAATTAATCAGATGGAAACATTCTTCACCTTAGCGAAAGCTGGGTTTGGTCAAAAAAGAAAAATGTTAAGGAGTTCTCTTTCCTCTGGTTTGAGTTGGAGTTCAGAAAACATTTCAAATTTGCTTATAAGAAGCAATATTGATCCAACGCGCAGAGCAGAGACACTTTCCATGCAAGAATGGAAACTCCTGACAGAAAATTATTGGAATAAAAAATTAGAGGATTCTCAATAGAACGATTCGGTATATAAATTTTCAAACTAACACAACAGCAAATTGATTACTTGCGTTCCTGCAAAGTCAATTTCTTGTTGAGATCCCGATACATACCCAGTAAAACCCAGGTTCGAAACGCGGCTTCAATTTGAATTCTAAATGACATCTTGGATTTCCCCCATCGCCTGTCAGCAAAATGAATGGGAATTTCTTTACAAACAAATCCTAAACGAGTTGCAACATAAGACATTTCAACTTGAAAAATATAACCATTTGAACGAACACGTTCCAAAGGCATTGAAGACAATGTTTCTTTTCGCCACACTCGAAAACCACCTGTTACATCTTTTATCTTCATACCTAATATTGTTCTGGCGTAAAGATTTCCAAAACCGGATAAAGCTTTTCGCCAAAATGGCCAATTTTCATCAAGACTGCCACCTTTGACATATCGTGAACCAAGCACAAAATCAAATTGATTGAGTGCTTCGATCAAATCAGGTAATTTGTCAATCGGATGAGAAAAATCAGCATCCATCTGTCCAATATAATCAGCACCCTCACGAATTGCTTGTTGAAATCCCGTAATATAGGCGCTTCCTAAACCCAATTTTCCTTTTCTATGCAAGACCGACACCTTGCCCTTGGTCTCGATTTTTAATTTTTCTGCAATATCCCCAGTTCCATCCGGGCTGTTATCATCAACAACCAATAAATTGATGTCCATCGGCAATTTAAATATGGCTTCTACTAACTTTGGCAAATTTTCGGCTTCATTAAAAGTTGGAATTACGATCGTTGTTTTCAATATTCACCTAGTTGGTCAAATGATCAAGATCATTAATGATCTTCTGAAGACTCTCTTTTTTAGGATCGATCACCCATGATTGAATTTTATAGTCCAGGATAGGATCATGATCCATGTATGTAAGTTCTCTTTGAGATTGAAAATAAGTAAACGACTTGGAAAGTCTTTGTTGGACATCCGAGACAAAAAAATCCATTTTCGCTTCAGGAGTTGTCATTACAAAATTTAATCTGCCCCAGTTGGCCAAAGATTCATCGTTACTTACATTTTGAACCATTGTATCTTTCATAATTAGAGCGACAGCTCTGAGAATTTCATCCGCCGCGATAAATCCAAATAAGTCACGAAAAGCATCCAAATTCCTCACCGATATTAGCACTACGCCAAAAGCTCCATCATTTAAGTGATAATCCAGGCTTTCAGTAAAAAGCTGACGTTCCGGTAAACCAGTAATCGCATTCATCATGGTATAGCGATTATTTCGTAAAAGAACATTGCGTATTTTCAGCCTAAGCTCTTGAAAGTCAAAAGGTTTTGTTATGTAATCTTCCACTCCCAGTGAAAGACCACGTAAACGGTCTTCCCGATGTCTCAGTTCTGTTAAGAAAATTATGGGAATATCTTGTGTTTTTCGATTGTTTTTTAATCGCTGTACAACTTCGAACCCGTCCAGGTCCGGGAGTCGGATATCCATAATGATGATATCTGGTATTTCATTCTGACAAAGTTTCAGGCAATCTTCACCCCAATTCACTGTTAGAATACGATAACCCTGGACATTAAAATATGCGTTCAACATATCAGCAATGTCCAAATCATCTTCAACAATTAAAATAGTTGCAGGAATCCGATTTTCCACAGTATTTACGCGAACGGCTCCTTTAATATTTGAAATTCGCAGACATCATCCCCGGCTGCAATACATTGGGTTTCTTTTACTTCAAATTCGGTCCCTCCAGAAACCCATTTTAATCCCTGAAAGATGAGACCGGTTGCAATATAACAACACGCTTTGTCTGTATGCCTTCCGTAACAAACCGGGCATTTATGGATTGTATAAATATAGTGATCATTTTTTTCCAATACTGTGGAATATTGATCACTGGTTTGTGAAAAAATGCGAGCCATCGCAGGAAGACCAATTTTCACTTTTGTGTGCATGGGTAACACCTTAAAAGCCAAATCACCAGCCCCAGCTAATGCCCCAAAATTACGCAAACCATTTTCAAAAGTAGCTTTCCCAGCTCTTAAAGCCAGATCTCTTCCGCCTCTTGGCCCATACAACTCTTCTAAAGCGCCCCATATCGACGAAAACCATGCGAAATCAAATTCCCGATTTAAATTATCTGCAGGTAGATTTTCGGAAAGGTTGGACAAGTTGGCAAGATTAAGAATAGCATTTACCCCGTTTTTACCCATTACTTCTTCAAGGGCAAGCAAGGCAATGCGTGCTATTTTATTGGGATAAAACAGTCCACTAGCTGGAATTAGTTCCATGTCGGTCCAAATTTAAATCAGTTTGTTTAGATCTTCAGCTGCACGGCGCATATCCAGGAAAATTAGGCCGAGTTTCGCTTGCTCGCGAGCAAGAGCAGTCAATACGGCGTCCTCACCAATTGACATCAATACAACATATCCTTGAGCGCCCTTAATATATACCTGTTCCAATGAGCCGCGTCCAAGTTCAGTCGCAATTCGTTCACCAAGTGAAAGCATTGCAGCTGACATTGCTGACACGCGATCCTCTTCGACACCCTGAGGTAATGCGGAAGCGATGGTTAATCCATCCACACTGACAATAGCAGATGCTTCAATATCTGGTGAAGAAGCTTGAAGATCCCTTAACCGTTCGACCATGAGTTGAGTTCTTGATTTTGTCAAAATGACGCTCCTGAAAAATAGTTAAATAAATAAAGAGCTGAAAAGTAGGCAGTGATTAACTCTAGCATACTCAAAAGTCAGTGTCAAGAATGGCAGCGGCCCCATTTAGAACACTTGACGAATTAAAAACTCGATGCTATACTTGCCGAACGTTAACAAAAGCATACAGGCTGTTTTTGCGGGCATGGTTCAGTTGGTAGAATGTCTCCTTGCCAAGGAGAAGGTCACGGGTTCGAGTCCCGTTGCCCGCTCTAAAAATCATTCGCGGCGACGTCGCCAAGTTGGCAAGGCAAGGGTCTGCAAAACCCTCATCACGAGTTCGAGTCTCGTCGTCGCCTCACTTTAATAAGTAATCCGCACTTAAAAAACGCCTTTCAGGCGTTTTTTTATACCTACCAACCAGAGGAAGCTGGCTGATTGGAAAGACTCCGAACGGTTTCATCCAGCATCTCAACGATGGCTGTAAATTGTACGGGAAGGATAATTGTCTGGATGGATTGGTAAAAAGCATCCGGAAGTACAAATCTTGCCACACGCCATTCCGAAGTGCGTGGGGATGGTTGTACCGCTTTTAGTAGAGTAGCCACATCCGCCCATTTTCCATCACGGGATTTTGTAAATTCTTCGATTAGCTGCTTGCTCACTGGGAGATCTGAATTTTCTTTCGCTAAAGCTTTCTGTTGCTGTGGTTCGTTCATCCACCTGATAAATAACCAGGATGCAAGTTCCTGTGCTTTCGTCGATCGAATGATACCGTAAGAGGAACCCTGTGATATCACCACCGGATCCCCATTTTGTGACGGGTAAGGAATTACAAGCCATTGATCCTCATTTTGGAGAATATCCATGGCGGAGATTTGTGGGTTTAGATCATTCAAATCGCCACTGATAAAAAGAGCCTGCCTACCTGCAAAATATTCATATGGGGTAGGATTACGACTGATCCATGAACAGTTATCATCATACATTTTTCTTAAATATTCAAAAGCAGCGATTGTTTGCTTCTGGTCGAATTCATAAACCTTTTCATCCACTGGGAAATCCGCTATTCCAAAACCGCGCAGCCAACTGATCAAGACATATTCATTTCGATTGATAATCCATCCGCCAGTACCATCGTTATCGCGGGTTTTATCATTCAACAATGAAGCACTTGCTGAGCAAGATTGAGTCATAAATTGGGTAGTCGTAGCAGGAGGAGCAGTAAAACCAAGCTCATTAGCCCAGGTCTGGTTATAGAACAAAAAATGGATATCCCTGGAAGCCGGAATTCCTAAACGCTGATCATTAACAACATCTTGTTGCCAGAACTGAGAGAAAAAATCACTCTGAACAGCTGCATCCATTCCATAAATCGAGTCATTTACAAACTCATCCAGGGTTTTCAAAGAACCAGATTTAAACCAATATGCTAATTCTTCCACGGGTGCAATGACCACCTGGGGACCGCTTCCGATGGAAATCCCTGTCTCACTTTTTTGAAAAACCTGTTGAGCGCTGCCCGTACCTGTGGCTGAAACCAAAATGTCCCACTCATTATCGCGGTTAAACTGCCCTACCAGTTCATCCATTTTTTTTGCCAGATCACCACTCCAGGGATGCAAAACAGCCACTTTCACACCTTTTAGGTCCTCACCCGAAAGCCACCAATCTGGTTGTTGCGTCGCAGTTGCTGTGGCTGTTGGAATAGGCGTGTTTCTTAATGTTGCACTTGGTTTTGGCGTTTCAGTAACTTTACTTGTGGGAATAACAGTAGAGACAGGCTGGCAAGAGACAATCAAAAAAGACAAAATTAATAACCCAACAATTTCAATCCCGAGACTGATAATTTTTCTGTCTTTATGCGAAGATTTTTTATTTTTTTCGGTGTGCTTGATGCTTGAAAATATCATGGTGCTCAGAATCCTATCCATTTATATCCGGACAATTATATAGGATATTGGATCAAAAATGAAGCGTTGCCAATTAACTATTGAAGGAACCCCTGGCTGGGGTTCCTTCAATAAAACGAATAAATGATACAGGCTGGAGAAGTTACCCCATTTTCTGTTCTCCAGCCAGAAAAAATCTCAACCTCTTAAACGTGCTCCTAAATCTCTTTCCAATCTTTTAACGATTTTATTTCGCAGAGCAGTCGATTCTGTAGCGCCCATTGTATGATCTTGAGGCTGGTAAGTCATACTATATGCCAGACTCTTTTTACCCTGGCCAATTTGTTCACTTCGGAAAACATCAAACAAACGCACATCTGTTACTAACTTTCCTCCGGTCTGACGAATGAGCGCTTCCACACGATCTGAAGGAATTTCCTCATCAATAATGATGGCGATATCTTCCAGCACTGGCGGGAAAACCGGTACTGAGATTGATTCAAAACGGGCAGGAATGAGTGCAATCAAAGTCTCCAAATCCAGTTCTGCTACGAGGACGGCTGGAGTAAGGAAATCATAATTTTCCTTTACTTTCGGATGAAGTTCTCCAAATAACCCTACGATCTGCTCGCCAATTTTTATTTGTGCACATTTCCCCGGATGCATACTATTATTCGTTGCTGGTTCATAAACAACCTGATCAAGATGAAGAGCCTGAAGCAAACTCTCCAAAATTCCCTTCATGTCAAAGAAATTCATCAATCGTGATTCAGGCAAATCCCAGGCAGTATTTTCAACTTTTCCGGTCATTGCAATCGCCAGGCGACGTGGTTCATTCGGCAATAATTCACCTTGAACTGGGAGAAAAATCGGGGCTATTTCGAAGAAAGCTAATCGATCTCTCAATCGGGAATTCTTTTCCAGGATTTCCAATACCGATGACAGCAAACTCCTGCGCATAACAGCCCTTTCGGGGGCACTTGGATTTTTCAAACGTACATAAGGCTGCAGATCAGGAGCGAGATCCTTTGGAAATAATCGGTTTTCACGCTCTATTGATGTGAGGCGATAGGTATTCACTTCCTGTAAACCTAACGAAACCAAAATATCCTTAATCTTTTCTTCCAGTTCAAGAGAGGCATTATTTCTCTGTGGTGGCAGGTCGTCTGCTAAATCTGTTTCCGGTAAGTTGTTATAACTATATATCCTGGCGATCTCTTCAATAAGGTCTGCCTTACCAATTTCATCCGTCCCAATATCCAAGCGCAGAGGAGGTGTTTTGGCGATAATAAAGTCTTCCTTAATCTGGCATTCGAACTCCAGACGTGTCAAAATCTCGGCCATTTGTTGGGGGGGAATCTCAATTCCTAATTTTCTTTTCACATCTGCAACAGTCAGTTTAATTTCAGGATCAACAGGTGGTTGTGGATAATTATCAATCAAGCCTTGATATATCGTACCACCACCCCATTGCTGCATTCTCTCAAGGCATAAGTCAATCGCCCAGGTAGCCAAAGCGGGGTGAACACCTCGTGAAAACCGGTAACCGGCTTCCGAATTTAAGTGCAGCCTGGTTGAAGTTTTGCGGACATTAATAAAGTTCCAGCTTGCGCCTTCCAGTAAAATATTTCGTGTTTCGGGTGTAATTTCGCTTTCCAAGCCACCCATAACTCCCGCCAACGAAAGCGGTCCGGCGGTATCCGTCACTAAAATTGTATTGGAATCTAATTTCCGTTCTACATTATCCAATGTTGTCAACAACTCACCTTCGGTCGCAGCGCGAGTTATGATGGTTGGTGCTTTTCCGCCAGCACGTTTCACCAGGATATCATAGTCAAAGGCATGTAAAGGTTCACCGGTCTCAAGCATGACATAGTTGGTAGAATCCACGATTGCATTGATTGGCCGCATTCCAGCTAAGCGCAATCTACGTTGGACCCAATATGGACTTTCCTTTGGTTCAACACTTTTTATTAATCCCAAAGCAAACCTTGGATTCAAGGCCGGGTCCCGGATTTCAACAAAAGCATTACCGGTAATATCCGGTCCGCTAGAGGGTACTTGTCGCACGGGAATTTTCAAAGCTCTTCCGGTGGCAGCTGAAAGCTCTCTGGCAATCCCGACTACACTGGCATCGCGGATCATGTTGGGCAGAATTGATATTTCAAAAACTGCATCGCCCATGTAGTCCACCAATGGCATACCGGTTGGTGCTTCCATATCCAGGATAATGATTCCTTCATGTTCCTCTGAGATTCCCAGTTCTTTTTCTGAGCAGACCATGGAGAAGGAATCGATACCACGAATTTTTGCGCGTTTTAGTTTGGTCAATACAAAACCTGGCTTGTGGCCATCATATAAAACCGCACCTTCACGCGCATAAGCAACCTTTATCGACGGCGTTAACGGACCTTTACCTTTGTAAGGGAACAGGTTTGGGGCACCTGTAAGGACGATTAGTTCACCGCTGCCATCATTCAGACGACACAACGTCAGACGATCAGCGTCCGGATGAGGCATAACCTCATCAATTTGGGCTACCACGAATTTGTCTGCTGGCCAATGGAGACCTTCAAATTTAAATTCATGTTTTTCGTCTTCCGATGGCAAAGGTAAACCCACCACCTGGATTCCATCCACTTCCAACCCAACCATCGTCAGTACGCGAGCAAGCTCTTGTAACGGCAGGTTGATATCAATGTAATCTTTTAACCAAGAGAGAGGGAGAAGCATAAGATCATGTCCTTTGTTGAAAATTAGCGAATAGAGATTGGTGAATTATTTTATTATCTCTATCGTGGTTGTTTTTATCGTCCAATACAAAACTTTTCTTCGAGTTTAAAAAAGCAAATATATATTCGCTGAAATCCAATAAGATTCATCAAACCGGTTACCTGAACTGCTCTAAAAACCGAATATCATTACCCCAGAAGTAGCGGATATCTTCAATCTTGTGCAGCAACATACTGATTCGTTCTGGTCCCATTCCAGCTGCAAACCCGGAATAAATTGTGGGGTCATAACCACCATTTTGCAATACAACAGGATGCATCATTCCACAGCCCATAATTTCCAGCCAGCCACTGCCTTTGCAAACAGAACAACCCTTGCCACCACAAACAAAGCACTCAACATCCATTTCTGCACTGGGTTCAGTAAACGGGAAATAGGAAGGACGCAAACGGGTCCGCACATCTTTGTCGAACAGACGGCGTACGAAGCCGTTTAATGTCCCTTTCATATCGCCAAATGTGATATTTTTCCCTACAGCAATGACTTCCAGTTGATTAAATTGTATTTCGGAACGGGCACTGATTTGCTCATAGCGATAACACATACCTGGTAAAATCGCCCGGGTTGGTTTGGGCGCATTTTTCCGCATGGCATAAATCTGTCCAGGAGACGTATGGGTTTTAAGAACCACACCCTCTCCTTCCACATAGAATGTATCCCACATGTCACGGGCAGGATGATAAGCAGGTATATTGAGCAGCTCAAAGTTAAAGAGGTCTGATTCAACATCCCGGGATCGGTGAACTTGAAAACCCATGTCCGCAAAAATTGCATAAATTCTTCGTAACACTGTCGATACCGGGTGATATCTTCCGGTTACGGGTCTGCGACCAGGTAATGTCACATCCAACTTCTCATCCTGTAACTTTTGCAATATTGCAGCTTCTTTCACAATTTCAGATCGATCTAAAAGAGCTGTTTCCAATGTTTGCTTGACTTGATTTGCAACCTGTCCAATTAATGGGCGAAGTTCTTTCGGATGTTGGCTAATGTTGCTGAATACAGACATTACAGCAGACGAGCGTCCTAAAATATCACGGCGCCAGTTTTGTAAAGCTTCTTCATTTTCTATCTTTTTCAGCGCTTCCAAAGCCGTGTCCTGAATTTCTTCCAGCTCCTGAATAATCATTGGTTTTTCTATCATCTGTCCTCCTGTAAAAAAAAATAAACCCGTCCCTAAAAAGGGACGGGGAAAATTCTCCCGTGGTACCACCCACATTAGCCAGGTAAAACCGGCTCACTTGTCCTGACAGCGTTTTTTCTTGCGATCAGTTTGCCCTTTAACGATGGCATTCCGGCTCAGACTACAAGTTGGGTCACGTTCACCTGAGCAGCTCGGGAGGGAACTTCATGCGGGGTCTACCGGGATGAGGTTTCAGTCTGGCCTCATCTTCCCTGGCGGCTTTCACCGAATTACTTTCCTCTTTCATTGCTGATTTAACTATTAAGTAACCTCTATTATCTCAAAAAGAGAAATCTTGTCAAGAGTGATTATTGTAAAACTGCTAATTTAAAGATGATGTTAAGCCAGAAAATTTAAGAGAAAATAAAACAAATAGGAAAAAATAATCGTCAATGGGATTGTGAATACCCAGGCAATCAAGATGTTCCCAGCCACACCCCATCGCACCATATTTACTCTCTGCGCAGAACCAACACCTAGAATGGAAGAGCTGACCACTTGAGTGGTACTTACCGGACCTCCAACCAGGGCTGCACCAAGAATAATGGCAGCAGAAGACACTTGAGCAGCAAAACCGTGTACTGGCTTAATTTTATAAAACCGCCCGCCTAAAGTCCGGATTAATCGCCACCCGCCAACTGCAGTACCCAATGATATTGCCATCGCACTGATCGCGATAACCCAAACCGGAACTTGAAACTGATTAATTGTGCCTGAAACAACCAAACCGAGCGTGATAATTCCCATGGTTTTTTGGGCATCATTGGCTCCATGACTGAGTGCCAAACCGAGACCTGTGACGATCTGGGAGTTCTTAAAAAATTTATTAATTTTCATACTTGAATTCTTCGTTAGAAAAAAAACTAAACGTGTGAATAAATACCCAACCACCAATCCCAATATTGGAGAAACAAACAAAGCGATAACAACTTTTAACAAACCGAGATACTGTATTGCTGAGATTCCGGCTTCTGCGATTACAGCACCAACAATACCACCAATCAATGCATGCGAAGAACTGGAAGGAATGCCAAAATACCATGTGAATAAATTCCAAAGAATTGCGGTGGATAAGGCTGATACCAACACCAGCATATCGATGCTACCTGGAAGAACAATATCTTCACCAATTGTTTTTGCTACGGCCACACCAAATAAAAACGGGCCAATAAATTCTGCGACTGCCGTCAGATATAATGCAATTCGGGGAGGCATTGCACGAGAAAAAATGATGGTTGCAACGATATTGCTGGAATCATGAAAGCCGTTCAAGAAATCAAATATCAGTGCCAGCCCAATCAGAATGTACATGATTGTCATGACAATAGCTAGCTCATCTTCATGATAATGTCTGAAATAACGTTGGCAGCTCCATCACCGCGATCAGCGGCATTACTGAGATGGCGGTAAAGTTCGCGAATTTTCATCATTTCGACGACATGCTTCAGATCCTTTGCTTTGGCAAAAAGGTCTGCAATCGCTTCCCGGTACACTGTTTCAACCCGATTTTCCAGACTTTTGGCTCGTTGAGCATGATCGCTGGCAACAGTAAGATGATTATCTTGAAGGCGTAAAACCGATAAATTGATTTCTACTGCGGCATCATGTAATAACGAAGCCATCCGTAGCATGTAAGAATTCGGACGAACATCCAGAATTTCCATCTCTTCTACAGTTGTATTGACGTAATCCACAATGTCATCGATTTCCCGTGAAAGAGCAAAAATATCTTCGCGATCAAAGGGAGTAATGAATGTGCGCATTAATTCTTCAATTAAAATACGTCGAACTTCGTCTGCTTCTTTTTCAGTTGCTGCAATTTGCTTGGCCATATCACGGTTACGATTCTTAAAATATAGTTTGAGCAAATCGAGTGCCTGAATGGTCATTTCAGTTTGTCTGACCAGGAGAGACAAGAATTTATTCGGTTGCTTTTTAAAGAGGTCTTTTATTGCCATAATAATCCCTCGTGGGTAAAGTATTGAGAATTTATTTGATTATAAACACAAAAGAAAATTACAGTCGGCAAATTTATGTCATTAAAATAAATCGGTGAAGTTGAAGATGAGAAAATTAATGAGTATCACCCCTTACGAATGAACTAAACCTTCGTTTAGAATTTCCGGGACTATTAATTTAGATTTCAATAACTTGAGAGGCTGCCCGGATCAGCCGATCCCGAATTGCCAGACCGACACCCTGTGTTCCAAAATCATGAATAAAAATGCAATCCACATTCTTTTCATCCAGTACTCTCAGACCAGCATATAAATTTGATGCGATTTGATTGAGATTAGCTCTTTCTCCCAGAATTATTAATTCGATATCCGGATAATGCTGGTTGAACCAATCTTTGTCTTCCTGGATAGTTAATACACCAATTTTTTGGGACGCTTTTAATTCTTTTTCAATTGAATTTACAAAAAAAGTCTGGTAGTTATTCGGGTCGGTTGAAAGGAAATAATAGAGCCTGGCTTTTGGAGAATAATGCTTGTCCAGCATTCCGGGGGACAGGACTACCTTATTTTCATTATCTGAATTTTCGTATATACCTACATCGCCTAAAAATGCTCTCAAATCTTCCAAAGAAATACCACCCGGGCGCAAGACTTGCGGTGGCCAACAGGTACAATCCAACACGGTAGATTCAACACCTATGGAGGTTGAGCCTCCATCCAGAATGAGCGAAATACGATTCTTTAAATCCTGATATACATGCTGAGCGTTGGTTGGACTAACCCCGCTGAATTTATTTGCAGAAGGGGCAGCAATAGGAGTCTGACTCGTTCGTATCAAAGCCAAAGCAACAGGATGATTGGGTACTCGCACTGCAACTGTATCAAGACCCGCAGTTACATTGGACGGGATAGACCGTGCTTTTGGAACAACCAGTGTTAACGGACCTGGCCAAAATTTTTCCCCTAACTTTACAACCATTTCCGGAATTTGGATGGCTACCTTTTTTAGATCCATGGCATCTGCGAGATGTACAATCAAAGGGTCGTTTGATGGCCGCCCTTTCGCAATAAAAATCTTTTCTACTGCGTCGGAATCAAAGGCGTTGGCACCAAGACCATAGACTGTTTCCGTCGGAAATGCAACTACCTGGCCGTTTTGGATGAGACTTGCAGCCTGATCGATGATTTCTTGCTCAGGTTCGATTGAATTTACAGTAAGAATGGTAGTTTTTTTCATCTTCAAGGCATTCTTTTCACACGAGAAATCGAACAAATTATACCTTACAATAATTCAGGCCATCGGAAGCGCAATTAATAAAAAAAGAAGGCCAGATTGAACTGACCCTCTCTTAACCAGAACTCAAGAATTTTTATTCCAGAATTAATCGAGCTCTCTTGAAACGCTGCATAGCCAACCAAATCAAAAACCCATCTACTACCAAAATGACAAGGGCAACACCAATGCCCAGTTGAATGAAATTTACCCCTTTGAAAATCAGTGTCAATTGTTGGGCAATTTTTTCACCGGCAAAATTACCAATTAAGGTTGGAATAATAATGACTGCCAACATTACCAAACTTAACTTTTGGTATGCAGCTCTGGCGGTCGGTGCATTTAAGGAGACCAGCACGCCAACACTGCTCATTAATAAACATGCCAGCAAAGGAAAAATTACCAACGCAAGATATACTAATGGATCGTAAAATTGGAATTTGGGACCCGGATCTGCAACATTGACAGTAATCACTGCGATCAAATTACTGATCATGCCAAGCCCCCATCCATAGATTACAGAAGCTGTGATCTTTCCAAATAATATAGATCGATCTGATAGGCGGCTGGCCAATAAAGTTTCCAGTGTATTTCTTTCTCTTTCTCCTGCAAAAGAATCAGTCACTACATTAATAACCAGGAGGATTGGAAACCAGGCCCATACCAGGGGGATGAGTGGTTCTGTCAACCAGATTCTACCAGACGATAAAGGCATCATGATGCCCATGACACCAATCACAATCAATAAATACATCAATCCTGAACGGTAAGATCCGCGGCTGGATATAACTTCTTTTAGATCTTTTCTGGCAATTATTAAGATATCGTTAATCATTTTCTTCCTCCATCATGGTTAAGAACACATCTTCCAGACTTGCTTTACCCTTTCGTACTTCCTCAATCAGAACACCCTGTTGTACCAAAAATGGCACAAGAAAGCTACTGTCAGCCCCTTCTGTAAAAGTGATGCGTAGATGATGGTCTTGAAGCACAACCGATTCAATTCCTCTTAACTGATTAATCGATGTAATCAACCCATCTGTAAACCCCGATCCAACGATTTCAGTCACTGCGCTTCTCTTTAGAAGTTTTAATTCATCGGGAGATCCAACCATTATGAGTTTTCCATTCTTAATGACACCAACTTGCTGGCAAAGTTTTTCAGCTTCAGTCAAGTTGTGGGTGGTGAGAAAAACAGTAACACCTGAATGTTGAACCAAATTCAGGAGATCGTCCCGAAAGGCTGAAGATGCAACCGGGTCCAATCCTGCTGTCGGTTCATCCAAAAAAATAACCTTGGGTCGGTGCAGCATTACTCTGGAAACAGCCAATTTTTGTTTCATCCCCCGGCTCCAACCCTTCACAATTTCATCCCGGCGGTTATACAAATCAACCTTTTCCAGTAATTCTTTAATGCGGTTTTTTCGTTCTTCGGAAGAAAGGTGCCACACACGACCATAAAAATCCAGGTTTTCAAGTGCTGTTAAGCGCTCGTATAAACCTGTGTGCTCCAACAAAGCCCCACAATTTTCACGCACTTTTTGACCTTCACTTAATGGATCGAACCCCATCACATTGGAACTACCTTCGGTGGGTTCCAACAATCCTAAAAGCAAACGGATGGTTGTGGTTTTTCCAGAACCATTTGGTCCCAGAAAACCAAATATTGTACCGGGTTGCACCTCAAAGCTGACTTGATCCACAGCTTTTATTTGGCCAAACGATTTTGATATTTTTTTTGTTTGGATTGCATAGTCCATTTTCTAATTGCTCCTTAATAAACGATTCATTTGTTTCCGATAAGTCTCAAATGCTTCCCTTCCTTGTTCAGTAAGCTGGCATATTGTTTGTGGGACTTTACCGCGAAAAACTTTTTCGATTGTGATATATTGTGCACTTTCCAATTTTGAAAGATGTGCGGAAAGATTACCTTTTGTAAGGCCTGTTGCGTTTAATAAATAGAGGAAATCTGCCTGATCTGCAGTATACAGAATGGTGGAGATCAAAAGCCGGGCGGGTTCATGGATAACACGATCAACATCATAAAATGACTGTTCATCGTTCATATTTCCTCCGAAATTGGCTGTGTTTGACGCAGGTAGCTAGCCAAAGTCCATCCCCCAGCAACAATCCAAATTAGTCCGATTCCGATCAATAAAATAATATATGGATATCCACCACCAAGATTTAACCAACTGATAATCCCACCAAAAATCACGATCGAACCAGCGACAATATAAAAACGCCTGACACCATTGAAATATCCCAAATACCATGAGTAGGCACCAAGGAAAAAGGATCCAAGTACTGGCAAAAATCTTTCAGAGATCATGGAAGCAAAAAAACTTACAAAAGCACTAACAGCAGCTGCAATCAGAATTACAAGGAAAATTCGTTGGATTTGTTTATTTGTTTTCCCTTTTCGAAATTTAATGAGCCCTGTTCGTGGATATGTAATTTTCTGTTTACACATCGTGACAAGTTTTCCAGCAAAAAATGAGGTTAATAAAATGAGAGCAGGTTGACCAAAGCCCAAAAGCAAATTTTTAGTCATTTGATTTTCGATCTGGTAGATCAACATATAAGACAAAGCAATAGCAATAATAATGATTCCACCAGCAATTTCTGGTATTCCATCGATATACCAGTAACGGCGTGTATTTCGCATTACCTCATTAATATCAATTTGTATTTCTGTCATTTTCACCTCGCAAACTAGTTTGCAATACAAACCTGTTTGCAATCATTATACTGCCTACATAAATTTTGTCAAGATGCAATTTAAAATCCGGGATTAACCATGTAAAATTTATTTATACGATTTCGATATCTTCAAATTCCATACCGGATTCCCGATAAGAATCTCGGATTTTCTCCAATTTTGAAGATTCCACATCGGCTAATACCAACCTTAAATAAAACCCCCCATCCGGTAAGGTGTTATTTACTGACCGGACAATATTTCCCCCTGCATCCGAAATCATTCCTGCCAATCTCGCCAGTACACCGGGTTTATTGGACATTTTTGCCCCAAAAACATTGATCGATGTCCAGTTTAATCCAGTTTTGGAAATTTCAACCAGATCTAAAACTTCAGAAAGATCCTTTAATCGAATTGCGCCACTTCCAATAGCAGAGTAAAGATC
>PHBS01000080.1 GCA_002841995.1 Chloroflexi bacterium HGW-Chloroflexi-8 | reverse complement strand
AAAACCATAACAATGGAATGGAACGCCATTTGTGACCCGCATGCGACGGAGATTGTTTATCGCACCCCCATCCAAAATCATTATTCAGTCGGGTTGGATGTAACCCAAAAGGTGACCATGAGTCCAGATGAGTTCAGAGATAAATTCTCCAGGGATTCACTTTACCGTGTTTTAGACTATGCAGAAATCTGGCTGCAGAAGAGAGATCTGGTCACATTCCATGATCCGCTGGCTGCTGCGGCGATATTTGAGCCCGAAATCGTTCGTTTTGAACAGGGAATTGTTACAGTTGACCTGGGAAACAAAAGGACGATGGGATTGACAGATTTTACCCCGGTCAGTGGTGGACCCCATTTCGTGGCGAACGATACAAATGCAGAGGCGTTTTTTCACCACTTCTTTTCACAATCAAGAATGCTCCCGGAAACGAATAGTGAAAGCACAATAGGTATGCTTCGCTAACCCAACAGGATTGCTTTTTTGATAAAAAATAGATGTTATGCAGTAGTGTCTATAAGCAACTTTAATTCCATGTGATTGGCTGGTTTATACAACGCTGATTAAACCCAATCCGCAACTTTTTGAGTTTTCAATTTGAAATTCGTTTAACACCAACAAATCCACTAAACCAAAGACAATGAAATTACTTTTTCACTGCAATCGGTCCAAAATTGCCAATTTTGAGGATTTCGCTGGAATCTGTATCCTCCTGAAAACAAATAAAATAAATCGGACCTCCCTGATAAGCCATCGGTTCCAATAAGTGATAGGTTCGGGAAGATGATCCGCTTTCTGCATCGATAATCCCATTGTCATAAGTGAGTTGCACCCAATCCGGGGCATCGTAGGTTTTCCATGGTTCAAGATCCTGATTGGTTTTACCTTCTTCCAGGGTGACGATAACATAACCCGTGGTCGTGGGTCGGTCCACTTCGATGACCATGTTGACCGAAAATTCTTCGGAAGCAATTTTTTGGGGACCTTCCCATGTGCATTCACCATTTTGAAATTTGATCGTAATCGGTTTAGCTGTGCAGGCAGTAAGCAATAAAAGGAAACAAATTCCACACCTCAATATTCGTTTCAGCATTTTTTTCATTTTATTATTCTCAAAGATTTTTTCAACGGAGCATGGTTGGTGCATACCCCATTTCACCCATCAGTTGCGCTGTAAAATCTTCCGCCAATTTGGTGGTATGTTCTCCATCGCTGATAAAACCTTTTTCGACCGGATCTTCTTCATGGTTCAGACCATTAAAGGCATCGTAGCGGCTCAAAAAAGGGATCTGATACGATTCAGCGGCCGAACGGGCAGCATTAGACATGTTCAACCAACAAATGTCGCATGCCTCAAAAATATTGCAGGTTTTCCAACTACTGACCAGGGGGTTATAAATATCAGTTGCACGCAGAACTGTCGCTTTGCCATTACGAAGTTTGATCACTTCTTCCCAGATGGCTTTAAGATCCGCTTCGTATTGGGTGAAGACTTCTGGCTGGCAAGCTCCAGGCGTATCGCAACCGAAGCAACTTTCAAAATCGAGTGGATTTTCGGGATCGATGGATCCGAGGGGATTGGTGAACATGACTACAAATTCTGCTTCTTTGAGATCATCTGATAACGTAGCAAGACGGATATTATTTGATTTTCCTGTTTGCAGTACTTCCAGAACAGTACTGGCTCTTAATACTGGCATCGCGTAATCTTTTATTTCAACAATAACGTCGTTATCTTTCTCAATCTGTTTGCCATACGCTTCTGCCAATCCAAATAAACTTGAATCACCAATTACAACCAGTTGCCAGGTTGTTTTGAATACACCCTTCGGTAATTGGTCTTTGGCATTACACCCATTCAGTGACATGCTGAGCAAAATAAATAGGAATAACCCCCAAATTTTTTTTTGTGAAAACATGATCCCTCCTTTACAAACGAGACAAAAACAAAACCGAATTAATTAGCTGGAAGACTCATGTCTCCCACAACTTTGCCGCACGACTAGATGTGTGAGGAAGTGGTATTGTCTCTGCGAGGGATTATTTCCTTCAATCAGGTCATGCAGCAAGCGCATGGCTGCCTTACCCGCTTCTGCAGCAGGGGCAACGACAGTGGTTAATGGTGGGTCAACCAGCGCTGCGGCTGGAATATCATTAAAACTTACAAGGGCAATATCTTCTGGAATGTTCAAGCCTGCTTGTTTAATGAAATCCAATGCACCCAATGCCAGTGTATCTGCAATCGTGAAGATGGCAGTTGGTGGATTTGCTAATGCCAACAACTTTTGTGCACCGAGGGCACCAGATGCCATATCAAAATTAGGGACTCTTGCGATCCATTCGGGTTGAAAAGTAATGCCTGCCTCTTTTAAAACATTCAGGTAACCATTAACAACCGGCAGTACATTGACTGAATCCTGAGCAAAGGTAATCAAACCAATACGATGATGCCCATGTTCCACGAGGTGTTTTGTTGCTTGTCTGCCCACGGATTCGAGATCAAATTGAACACAATATCCATCAGCACCCGGCCAATCAATTGTCACAATGGGGGGGATGGTCTGCTTGTTTTCCTGGCTAAAGTAAGCAGACAAATCATCGGATACAACCACAATTCCGTCCACCTGTTTTGCTACCAGACGGGCATAATGGCGCCAGGTGAGATTGGGATCATCATGAGTGTTGCAAATGAAAATCATGGTTTGATCTTCTTCAGCAATCTCTTCAATCCCTCTCAGTAGCGCGTGATAGAAAGGATTGGTAAATGATGGAAGTATTACCCCGACGGTATGGCTGCGGATGTTTCCGGCTACCAGTGCAATTCGCAAGGGATGATAGGCAAGGACGTGTGTGCCACGACTGCGGACAGTTTCCACCAGACCTTCGGATTCCAATTTATGGTAAGCGCTGCGGACGGTATGAAGATTGATTCCTAATTTTCGGGATAACTGATGGATACTGGGGAGTTTATCGCCTGGTTTTAAGGTGCCATTAATGATCCACCAGGTAATTTGTTGTTTGATCTGAAATGAAAGACTGGTGTCATGTTCGGGGTCAATTGAAAATTGAGAGAATAAATCCATTTGTTATAGTATACTATAACAAATTTTGAATTACAATAATTAAAAAAGACCTTAACAGGTATTTTTGTTGTTTGAATAAATTTGGATTTGCTACCTGGTTTAAGTCATGATGATGAAAATATACTATTCGGCCTGCAGATTTTCCCCTTCCACCATAACGCGTGCTGCCTCAATTTGCTCCTGTTCACCCATTAATCCCACCCGGTCGCCCTGATGAAAGACTGTTGCGGATTTGGGGTTTGGCACTAAAATTTCTCCCTGTACCATAGCCACCACAGAAGCGCCTGTCTGATAGCGAATATTGGATTCTGCCAGTGTTTTGCCAATCAGTGGGCTGGCTTCCTCCACCTGGAACCAGATGATTTCGATTTCATCAAATGCTTTAATCAGTGCGCGTAGCGTCAAATGTTCCTGTTCGGATGTGTTCGCAATGTCATATTGATCCCGACGTACAGATTCGGCGTAATCATATACCTTGCGCATCGGGTAACCCAATTCCAGCAGCGTATGGCTGACCATTTCCAGGCCGCCTTCCAGTTCCGGATGGACAACATGCAGTGCGCCGGCTGCGTTTAATTCTTTTACACCTTCTTTTGATTCTGCCCTTGTGATGATGGGCAAATCAGGGTGAATCTTGTGGGCAGCCGAAACGACCATCATTGCAGTGTCTTCCTGCGGAACAGAGACCACCAGTGCTTTGGCTTTTTCCAAGCGGGCGAATGTGATCACTTCCGAGTTGGCTGCGTCACCATACAAAGTGGCTATGTTTAATTGATTGAGCTCTTCCACTTTTTCCGCGTCGGATTCGATCACCAGATAGGGTACTTTCACCAACTGCAGAACATCCACCAGATGTTTTCCAACCCGGCCATAGCCCACAATGACTACATGGTCCTTCAGATATTCCTCATCCGGTTCCGGAATTTCGCGGTGCAAATCCAATCGTTTCCAGATGGGCGGAAATTTCACCAGCCATTTTTCCAGGATTGGGATCATTTTGTACATGAATGGATTGACTGTGATGGAGATGAGCGCTCCAGCCAGGATCAGGGAATATTGGTTGTTGCTTAACAACCCCAGTTTGAGGCCACCCTGACCCAGGATAAAAGAGAACTCACCAATTTGACTCAAGCCAACCGCAATGACCAGGAAGGTGCGTGCCGGGCGCGAGAAGAACAGTCCCATGATCATGACAATCAGGAATTTACCGATGATCACCAGGATCGTCAGCAAGATGACTTGCCCGATATTCGCCCATAGAAATCCGGGATTGACCAGCATGCCGACTGATACGAAGAACAGGACCGAAAAAGCCTCGCGAAAAGGAAGAAGGTCTGCACCCACCTGGTGGCTGAGTTGACTTTGGCTCACGATGGCACCAGCAACAAATGCACCTAATGCCAGAGAGACATCAAAAAGTTCTGCAGCGCCCATGGCTGTACCCAACGTAATTGCCAAAACAGCCACGATAAAAAGCTCGCGGGAGCGTGTGAGCGCAATTCGGTTGAGTATCCAAGGTATCAATTTTGAGCCGGCAAAGAACATGATGGCTGCAAATGCAGCCGCTTTGAGCAGAGTAAATCCGACTTCTTTAAAGATTGCACTCCCATTGCCTGTGGTTGAAAGAACCGGCATCAGTACCAGAATCAGCACCGATAGGATATCTTCCATCACCAACCACCCAACGGCGGCTTTACCATGCGAGGTGTTCAACAACGAGTTATCCATCAAACCGCGCAGAAGTACGACGGTCGATGCAACGGAAATGGCAAGACCCAGCACAATACCTGCGCTTGGTGTCCAACCCCAAGCCTGGGTCAGTGAAAATCCGATGATGGTTGCTAAAGCAGTTTGGATGAGAGCACCAGGAATGGCAATATCACGCACTTTCCACAGGTCCTGAAATGAAAAGTGCAGACCAACCCCAAACATCAAGAAGATGACACCCATTTCTGCCAGTTGCTGGATGGTTTCGGTATCTCCAACAAAGCCGGGGGTAAAAGGTCCAATGACGATGCCAGCTAAAAGGTAGCCAACAATGGTCGGTAGACCGATACGCCGGGCAATGACGCCTCCGATAAAGGCAACAACAAGCGCTAAAGTGATGTTAATGAGGATTGGTAAATCATGCATTCTTTATTTTATCAGTTTGAGTATTTCAAGTCAAAAAAATTGGGAGAAAAAAATTAAGAATCATAAAAAAAATATTTTCATGAGGTTAGATCATAAAATTGAAATCAGCGATCAATGCTTGCACACAGTAATGAATAAATGTTTTTAAAAAAAGGTGTAAATACCACAATTTGATTCCAGGGCATAAGAGCTTATGCTAAAATATATCAATTGTGTAATAATTCACTTATATAAAGCCAAACAGATGTACTCAGGAGGTCGTTGTGGCACTGGAAAATAATTTCGATTCTTTTCTTCCGCCTGCGATGGCACAAAAAGCAGAAGAACTTGGTGTTCGAAAAGCCAACCTGCCATTTTTTAAAGTGTTAATGTTGGCAATTTTGGCAGGTGCGTTTATTGCCCTGGGTGCAGCCTTCAGTACAACAACGCTGGCGGGATCGGCTGCACTACCGTATGGTGTCGCTCGTCTTTTGGCTGGTTTAGCTTTTAGTTTGGGACTGATACTCGTGGTTGTGGGTGGCGCGGAGTTGTTTACTGGTAATAGTCTAATTGTGATGGCCTGGGCGAGCGGTAAGATCAAAACGTTAGCCTTATTGCGCAACTGGCTGATTGTTTATTTTGGGAACTTTGTTGGTTCCATTGGGACGGCTGTGTTGATTTTTTTAGCCCGGCAATACATGAATGGGAATGGTTCAGTAGGCGAAATCGCTTTGAAGACGGCGGTTTCTAAGGTACAGCTTGGGTTTATACAAGCAATCGTGTTGGGCATACTGTGCAACACACTGGTATGCCTTGCGGTTTGGTTGACCTATAGTGCACGTCAGACCGCTGATAAAATTCTGGCCATCATTTTCCCGATTACAGCCTTCGTCGCCATTGGTTCTGAGCATAGTGTCGCCAACATGTATTTTATCCCTTTGGGTTTGATGATTAAACAGTTAGATCCGGCTTTTGTGGGCGGGTTGGAAGGTCAAATTACCCTGGCGAGTCTGACTTGGACCTCTTTTTTGGTGAATAATCTCCTGCCAGTAACATTGGGAAATATCATTGGCGGGTCTTTAATGGTGGGTATTTTCTACTGGCTGATCTACTTAAGAAAATAAATACAAAGCAAGAGACCTGGTATTGTTGTTGACCAGGTCTCTTTCAAAAAAGATAATTTCAAATTTTATAAATTTAATTACCGGATTCGGATAAATTACGGATGGTTGAAAGCATTTTCTGTTCCATAACAAAAGAGATCGGGCGGATGATTTCCCACATTCCACCAACCATATTTGTTTGCGTGCGAGCGATCAATCGGGTGGAACCACCAACTTGTGGCAAAAGCGCAAAAGTCCACAATTCAACCCATTCACCTTTGTCCTGATGTCCGAATACGACCACAGAGTCAGGGACCAGTAAGGCGACCTCATAGGGTGGCGGGGCAAAATCGCCGGCACACATTTTCATTAAGTCACCTGTCTGTAATTGCTGCCATTCGGGCTTTATCTGTTCCACTTTCGCCATTTTACAACCCACCAGGTTTTCCAGCCAGGTATAGCTATACATTCCGGATTTGTCTGCACCGGTTTGAATAATCCAGGCATAAATTTTTGCAGGGGTTGCCTGGATCGTGATTCCACGGTTTACACTACGCAGTGGATGACTAAGCAATTCATCGCCGGGTAAAAGCATTTGTCTTTCTTCCGCAGTCGTCCCCTTTTTATCCATCCAGGGTGTTAATAAAATGGCAGTCAGTATCAAAAGTACTATGATTCCAATTACGATCCCAATCCCCTTGAATAATTTTTTCATACGTTCTCTCCCAGTAGTAATATCTTTGTGCTTTATAAATCTAAAAATCTGTTTTATGAACCTGATCTAAAACAATCATAACTACTTATTGGGTTATATCACCCCACGAAAGTGGAGAAGCTACCTGACCAATTGTCCAGTTTGAAAGTTATTGGGTCTGCATCTACTTTAGTAAAATGCCAGTCGTAAGTTTAAATCCACTTTTCATCCTGCGCATAATTCTTGGAACCAGTTGCAATTTCGTCCTTAATTCGGTACAATAAAAACAGATACATAAGTTCGTATTATTGTGTCTGATAAGAATTTCTTATCACATTGATGAAAGCTCCTGATTCTGAATATTTCAGTACCACCTGACAAATTGATGGGGGCTTTGGAGGTGAAATATGTTTTACGCATTATTAGGATTATGGTTAGTTGCTGCGATCATTTGTGAGTTATTAATTCACATTCAGCAAAAATACTTAACCAGCACAAGCTCGTATGTGGCATTGGCGGGGGTTGTTGGCGCCTTAATTTTGGTCCTGAGCGGTTATCAGGTGGCAGGGTATGCGCTGTTAGCCGTCGCGATCTATTTTTGGGCGATTATTCGCTGGTCAATCCACAAACAAAAATCAATTTCGGTAAAGGCTTAGCCTTTTCGAAGGATTTGTTTTCTGCCCATTTGTAAATTTTGGCTGTATTTAAGACCGTCTGCTTTTCCTGGCAGGCGGTTTTTATTCTTAAATAACTGAATTCGGTTGTGGTATGATTTGCATTACACATTCTTTAAATAATTCTTAGCTTACTGATTACGCATCACTCTTTATCGGTTTGCTTTCAAAGTTTTCTGTTCCTATAATCGAATAAAGTTTCTCCATTGTTCGGAGGTAATATGAAGAATGATCGCTTTTTTACTGCAATTTTGATTGGCATCGGGGTGATTATTCTGATCGCCTTTGGCACTTTTTTCCTGCGTAATTCTCAGGTCAACTACATGGTGGAGGATACGCCTTCTGGCGTTGTCAACAATTATGTTCTGGCACTCTATCAACAGGATTACCAGAAAGCCTATGGTTACCTGGCGGATTTGGAACTTAAACCTACTTACGAACAATTTCAGCAAGCTTTCACTTCCTATAACCTGAGTCTTGGAAACATCAGTCTTAAAATCAATAGCGAGAGTGTCAGCAAAGACAGCGCGACTGTGTTCGTGACAATAACGCATACGGATAGTGGTCCATTCAATGAGCCTTTCCGGGAAACACAAAACGCCTCACTGCGCCTGCAAAATGGAAATTGGAAAATTTCTAACCTGCCTTATCCTTTCTGGAACTGGGATTGGTATCAAAATAACACCATAAAAGCCGAGCCAGTCCAACCATAGGGTAAAGGAGAATAAAATGCGTGTCGTTCGAAGATTTTACTTTTACGCGGTCTCCTTAATCAGCCTGGAAGTCGTCCTGTGGGGTGTTATTACGCTGCTCAACAGCACGATTAATGCACCGGTGGGTGGTGGTTTGGCCAGTTTATTAGCACGAGGATTCTCCCAAATCCTGGTCGGATTACCGATCTTTTTCCTTCACTGGTCCACCATTCGCAAAGATCTGCGAAAAGACGATGAAGAGCACCAAACAGTATTGCGAGCGGTTTTTAATTACGGTCTGTTAATGGCAACATTAATTCCGATGATCACCAATCTGCATGTCATCCTGCGCCGCCCATTATATGCCTGGTTGCAAGTTTATCCCTCTTTCCGCAATTTTTTGGCAGGTCAAACCTTTACCGAAAATCTGATCGCCATTCTTGCCAATCTGCTTGTCTTTTATTTCGCTTTTCGCCTGTTAAAAGCTGACTGGCATGCATACCCTGCCTCTCCCAATCTGGAAAATATCCGGCGGTTATTTCGTTATCTCTGGTTCCTGATTGGTTTGGTCAGTCTGGTTGTCGGCTTGCAGCAGATTCTCTTTTCCATTTTCTATAATGTTAATGGCATTGGAAATGCTGCTGCCATTAAACTGGCCAACGGAACATCAGTGACTCTCATCTCTGCTGGAATCTGGGCGTTCTTTTCAACACGAATTGATAAAAGCCTGGTCAGCAGACAGGAAACAGGATCTTTATTGCGTACCATTGTATTATTCCTGATCAATCTTGCTTCTGTTGGACTGGTCTTAACATATAGCGGTCTCATGATCAATGAACTGTTACGCTGGATTTTGGGTGAGGATCAAACTTTCCTGACTTTTCTAAATTCGAATACCAGCACTCTGGCCACTTTGTTGCCGATGATTGTAGTCTGGATCTTCTACAGCCGTGCACTTAAATTGAATTTTGTGGCAGAACCGGATGTGCTGCGTCGAGATGGCGTTCAGCGTCTTTACTCTTCGATTCTCTCGCTGGCTGGGAATGCAGCAGTATTTTACGGGGTTTGGACACTTTTACGTTTGATTGCGGATTTATTGACCGGAATGGACATCCTGACCGCCAATTCCCGCAATATGCTGGCACAAGGGTTCGCCATTCTGGTGGTTTCACTGCCATTGTGGTTGAAAACCTGGCCGAAATTGCAGACAGAGATCTCCCGGGCTGATGAACGTGCTGACCATGCCCGCCAATCTGTGGTTCGTAAAACGTACTTATATCTGGTGATTTTCGCTTCCGTGGTTGGCCTGATGGCAGCCGGCGGTTTTCTGGCTTTCCGATTGATCAATTCAGCCCTTGGGAACCCTTTTGAGAATGCAAGCCAATTTGTACTGCGACAGGTATTTCTGTTGGCATTGATCGCTTTATGGTTGATGTACCACCTAAAAGCCCTGCAATCTGATGGACATGCCACGCAGCAGGTGCTTCGGGAAAAACATGCAGCATATAAAACGGTTATTCTCTCTGAAAAGGAGCAGGATGGATTTACCAGAAAACTACTGGCATTGTTGAATAAAAATTTGCCAGATATCCCCGTCCAAATCCTGACCCGAAAAAAAGATCAAACCTGGGAAATTCCAATCGGAACTGAAACTTTAATGGTTCCAGCCCGTTTGGCGATGCAGCCCAATTTCCCCGGGGATTTTCCCGGAAAGCTGGTTCTGCTGCCAGATCCGGAGGATGACATCACCTGGGTTGGCGTTCCTGCTAAAAACTCAGAGGATATCCAACAGGATGCTGTTCGGGTTCTGCGTCAATTGGCTGAAGGGCAGTCTGCCAGATCAGCCGGTCCTACGAATTCCTGGGTTATTGTTGGTTATATTCTGGGTGCAATTTTTGGATTATTCCTGCTTGTTTTGCTATTATCGGCCGGGATTAATCTATTTTCGTAAAGAAAACATAACACTTTCAGGAATCTATTTTTCCGAACAGGATTAGTTTAGATCATCATTCGAGTAAGTTGTTTCGCGCGCTTCTGGTACAGTTGTAGTTGGTTAAAGCTTAAAAACCGGGTTATCGAGTTGTTTCACAACCCCCAGAAAAGGATCATAGCGATAATCAACATCAAGAAGGAAATGACAGATAAGATCCAGCCAATTTTGAAAAAGTCACTGAATTTGTAATTGCCCGGACCAATGATTAGAATATTCACAGGGTGTGCAATGGGTGTCAGAAACGAAATCGAACAGCCAATTGCTGTAGCCACGGCAATCGCCTGTGCATTGACGCCCATCGAGATGGCAGCACTGATGGTGACAGGGCCGGCGATCAAAGCGCTTACCTGCCCACCGATGAATTGGGTCAGGAAGGAAGCGAATATATTCGAGCCTGCCACCAATCCCAATCCTCCAAATGGTTGGACCAGCCTTAATAAAGCATTTCCCATTAATGCCGCAGCGCCGGTCTGGATCATTGCCAGACTGATGCTATACATCCCTGCAATCAGGAAAATTGGCTGCCATTCAATTGCGCGGTAAGCTTCCTCCATCGTAATCAGATTTAAAATCAGCATTAGCACTGCACCCATCAACATACTCAGAAATACCGGTACGCCCAGGATGGAGGCAACGATCGCTGCGATCAGGATAGCGGAGGCCAATCCAGCCACCTTTTTTTGAATGGGCATATCCGCCGGGTTTGGTTCCAGGACGATAAAATCCCGATTCTTTTTCAAATTCTGGATTTGATTTAAGCCGCCAATCACCAGCAGTGAATCACCAAAAACCAGTTCAAACGCACCCACATCGGTACGGTAGCTGCGGTTCAGACGCCGTAAAGCCACTACAGTCAGTCCGTATTTCTGGCGAAAATCAATTTCCTTGAGGGTCTTGCCCTGTACGTGCGCATGCGGACCCAGGACAACCTCAGCCACTGAGATTCCACGAAAGGTCAGGTGATCTTCGCTGCTGGCTAACTGGACCTTTAACCCCATTTCCTGCAGGGTCAGGATCTTTTCTTCACGTCCTACCAACAGTACGGTATCCCCGGCATGCAGGATCTGAAGCGGCATCGGTAGCGTGAATTCTTCCCCCGGTCGACAAACAGCTGCAACAACTACACCCCATTTATTTCCAAATCCACATTCACTAATTGAACGATTTACAAAACCTGAATCTTTACGAACCTGGCCTTCCCACAACCGTTCTCCAATTTCATAATAATCTTCCAGTTGACTTCCGGTCAGCCGAGTAAAAGCCTGCTCTGCAGAGGGTTCGCGATTCGGTAAGAGTTTATTCCCGAACATGACCAAAAACAGGATTCCAGCTACAGCAATCAACCCGCCAGTGGGTGTAAAGTTGAGAATTCCCAGACCTTGTTGTGGGGGTTCAGCAATCAAAAGCATATCATTCAATATGATGTTGGCAGTCGTAAAATAGGTGGCCATACCGCCTAACAAACTGCCAAAGGAAATTGGGATCAGTAGTTTGCTGGGTTTGACCCCGGTTTGGCGCGAGACTTCCATCGCGGCTGGCAGGAGCATGGCTGCTGCTGCCAAATTATTCATAATAAGCGAAAGCAACGCAGTCGTGGTAGCAAAAGCTCCGATTAATATGGATGTATTATTTCCGCCTAAGCGCACCAATCGAAAAGCAATCCAACGGGTCACGCCGCTACGATCCAATACTTGCGTCATGATAAACAGGGAAATCAACGTTAAAACCACTGGCTGGCTGAATCCGGAAATGGCTTTTACAGCGTCACTGGGTGTATTAGCTGGACCCAGCATACCGAAGCCCAAAAGTTGTGATATTCCCAACCCAACAGCCATGATCAATGCAGCCAAATCCAACCGAAGCCGGTTTAAAAACACCAGCATAAGAGGGATCGTTAAGAGTAAAATTAGAATTAAGATTGGAAAAAGAGGGGTTTGATCCAAGAAAAATTCCTAAAAAATAATACTGTTATTTTACTATCATTTTCCCATTATGTTTTAGTCCCCACAATTTATTTGCTTATCCTTTAGTTTGGCTGATAATTGTTAATGGAAATACGAATGTATTTTCTGATAAGGATAATTTCCTGCAAGAAGGTTTAAAGACTTTTTGATTCAGGAACCAGTTGGCATTTTCTTAACCATCATGGCGGTGATCCTGATCACCCCGTTGCTATCAGAACGGATACGATTACCGGGGATTGTAGGGCTGATCATCGGTGGAATGATCATTGGACCATACGGCTTCAATCTGCTGGGTCAGGGTGGCGTGATCGAAATGCTGGCTACAGTTGGGCTGCTGTACTTAATGTTCAGTGCAGGTCTGGAAGTGGATACTTTCGTGTTTCAAAAAACACGAAATAAAGCCATTGTTTTTGGAGTGCTTACTTATTCGATCCCGCAAATATTTGGCATTATTCTTGGCCGCTTTTTGGGTTTGGAGTGGATGGGCGCAATACTTCTTGGATCTGCGGTAGCTTCCCATACACTGATTGCGTTACCGGTCATCAGCCAATTAGGCATCATGAGTAATGAAGCAATGTCTGTTACCATAGGCGCGACTGTTCTTACCGATATTACAGCATTCCTGGTATTGGCCATTGTGGCCGGTAATCCAAATGGCTCGCAAATTGTGATCGGTACCATAATTAAGCAAATTGCTCTAATTTTGATCTATGCGGCTTTGATCTTGTTTCTGATTCCCAGAGCCGGCAAATATTTTTTCCAGAAATTTAAGAGCCGTTCGGTTGAGTTTCAATTCATGCTGCTGGTCCTTTTAATTGCCGCTTTTTCGGCTGAATTAATTGGCATGCACGCAGTTGTGGGTGCCTTTTTGGCCGGCCTGGCCATCAACAGTTCCCTCCCTCCTCACTCGGCGGTCAAAAACCAGGTCATGTTCATGGGTGAATCCTTTTTCATCCCCATTTTTCTGATGCATTCCGGAATGTTAACCGATCCAAAAGCATCGATATTAGACCCTTCTTCTTTGATCGCTGGTATTGCTTTGACGATTGGAGCGTATTTGACCAAGTTCCTGGCTGCGTGGATTGCGGGGAAATATTTTCATTACTCGCGTGAACAAATTTTGACTGTTTGGGGTTTGTCTCAATCACAAGCAGCAGTCACGATTCCGACCATGTTGATTGGGGTCGAATTGGGACTATTTCAACAAAGTCTTTTCAATGGCGCGATCATGATGATTATTATCACTTCCCTGACTTCTCCAATGATCGTGCAACGATTTGGCAGGCACCTCCAACCAGCCACACATATGCAAACTCACACCACATGGTTCGACCGAATCCTGGTGCCTCTTGCCAACCCGGCTACTCAGGAAAGTCTTTTAAATCTGGCGGAGTTACTAACTCGTAGTGTGAAAGGGTTGTTGCTTCCATTAAATGTGGCTCGCGAATCGGGTGGAAAAATCACTGGGTTGGACCAGCAGCAACAATTGATTGATCGTTTGCCCCATATCATCATGGATCCGGAATCGAATATTCAACCCATTCAACGTATCGATAGCTCCATCAGTAATGGCATATTAAGATCAACGATCGAACAGAACGCCTCCATGATTTTGATGGGCTGGACAGGAAAATCCGCTTATCATGCCAATATTTTTGGAGATGATATGGATAGGGTTTTCTGGCGCGCAGAAGTTCCGGTTTTAGTTGTACGAGTTAATCAAGCAATCAATGGATTAAGAAAAGTTGTTTGGGCAGTGACTCCAAAATCTGCCCTGACCGATCTTTCAGATGTCAGTTTTTCAATCGTGACAACAATTATCAAGGAACTGAATGTGCCATTGCTGGTTCTTGCACCCACGCCATACGATTCTAAATTCCAGGAGAGATTGAAGCAAAAGAAAGTTGATTTTATCTGGCAGGTGGATACGACCTCGCGTCAGGAAATTCGCAGAAAAATTCTGGGTCTTGCGCAGACCACTTTACTGATCACTACAACAAGAGGATCAAGGCAACATTTTCAGTCGGTATTAGGCAGGGAACCGGAGGAATTTGCTGCAGCATTTTCAGGTTTCTTTGGAATTATTCATCTGCCTTAGCGTGTAATCCTTGTAGTAATCGCGCTGCCAATTCACCATTTTTGTTCAACGCATATCCACCTTCCTGAACCACTAGTGTGGGAATACCCAGGCTGCCAATTCTGCGCCCGATTTCCTCGTAAACAGGATCGGAAAGTTGGAAAAAGCAGGTCGGGTCCTCCATACTGGTATCAAAACCAGCAGAAAGTACCAGCCAGCTGATATGGGGCGTGAAGTTTTTAAGGGCATTCATAGCCAGTTCCAGACCTTGTAGATAATCCGCATCCATACAGTTTTTACTCAATGGGATGTTGATGTTAGCGCCCTTGGCATCTTCACCGCCTGTTTCTTCTGCAAAGCCGCTAAAATATGGGTACTCATCCGCTGGGTCAGCATGAATCGAGATGGTTAAAACATTCGGATTGTTCCAGAAAATTTCCTGTGTGCCATTTCCATGGTGGTAGTCGATGTCCACTATCGCGCCCGGACCCAATGCCAAAAGGCGGGATGCGGCCAGGGAAGCGTTGTTCAGGTAGCAGTATCCTCCGATGCAGTCAGGCCCGGCGTGGTGCCCGGGGGGGCGGCAAATGGCATAGACTAGCTTTTCACCTGCTAAAATCAATCCGGCTCCCTGCCAGGCCAGTCTCGCACTGCCTAAAACTGCTGACCAGGTATGCTTTCCGATCGGAGAGTAAGTATCAAAAGCAAAGCAACCGGATTTTTCCTCGGATCCAAGCAACCCTCTCATCATCTCATTACGTACCGGGAATATCCACGGATAATGATAGACAGGTGCCAAATGTGGGTGATCAAGCTCCTGCAAACCCGCCAGATCGGAACTCTCCCGTAAATGGTTAATCAAGGCCGGATCATGGACTGCAAAAAGTTCCTCTACATTCATGGTTTCTTCTTTAAGAGGGGGAAGCACCTTGACCCAATCCAATTCCTGTAAGGCGACCAGCACATGATCCGCCCGGGGAGGCACCTCCTGATAAGGTGTCTTTAAACCTCTGTCATATTCATATAGTGGTGCATGCAAGCGATGTTGTTGATCGTACAGTACAGGAACCGATATCGTTTTTTGTTTTACTTTTTTCCCCATCCGGGACCTCATTTTCTACTGCTGGTAAAAAAAGGACTTCGGGATTTCGACCAGAATACTATCAACAGCCGCCAAATCCCGAAGTCTTGAGTGTCTTGGAATGTGTCTTCCAATTAATTGGTCAGAATTTGGGCATCATCCATTTCGTAGCTAATCTTGACTTGTTCACCAATATGGTATGTGGGTTGTTTATTTTTACCCGTATTTTGCACGCGGATGGCTGCCTTTTCACCGCTGGGAATCGTTACCAGGTAGCGTGTATCTGTACCCAGAAAGGTGATCTCGGAAATCGTCGCGCTGATTTGTTCCACGTTTTGCGGGTTGGGGATCAAAGCCAATTTTTCTGGCCGAATTGCCACGGTTACAATGTCTCCAGCATGGATGCCATTGGTACGGTGGCGAACGTCCACCAGGTCAGAACCAATTGCAAGTTTAACGGTTTCACCTGGCACAATACTTTGAATTTTGGCCGTTAAGAAATTAGTTTCGCCCACAAAATCTGCCACAAAACGGGTGGTTGGTCGATCATAAATATTCACAGGTGTGTCAACCTGCAAAATGTTACCGCCACTCATGACGGCGATGCGGTCAGACATGGTTAATGCTTCTTCCTGATCATGGGTGACATACACAAAGGTAATACCAACCCTCTGCTGCAGGGTTTTCAATTCAATTTGCATAGCCCGGCGCAGTTTCAGATCCAAAGCACCAAGTGGCTCATCCAATAAAAGTACAGCGGGTTCATTCACCAACGCTCTGGCGAGAGCCACACGCTGTTTTTGTCCGCCGGATAGTTCGGAAGGTCGTCGTATATCAAAACCGACCAGTTGAACGATTTCCAGGGCTTCATGCACTCGCCGGCGAATTTCTTCCGCATGAGTTCTTCGAATTCGCAGCCCAAAGGCAACATTTTCGAATACGTTCAAATGTGGAAAAAGTGCGTAATCCTGAAACACCATGTTAACAGGGCGCTTATAAGGAGGTACATTATTCATTGCTTGCCCACGGATTGAGATTTTTCCGGATGTTGGCTGGATAAAGCCTGCCATTAATCGCAGCGCGGTTGTCTTTCCACAGCCACTGGGACCAAGGAGGGTAAAAAATTCGCCTTCATAAATATCTAGATTTGCAGGTTGAAGAGCATTAACGGTTTCTCCCGTACGTTCACGGTATTGTTTCGAAACATTCGTAAATTCTATGATTTTATTGACCATTAATCCTCCTCCGGGCAGAGTGTGTAACCGATTTGATGCCACCAATAGGTGAGTACTTCTTGCGCAAATTGCTTGCGACGGCGGACGGATAAGCCCGCAAACGGATTACTGACCTCTAATGACAATCTCTGTCTATCCTGAAAACTATTCAGGTGAAAATTTTCATAGCTGCTCATATTTCATTCTCCTTCTTTGGGCGTGTTGTACCCAATTCTCTTAGTTTTTCCGCCAAAATTACCAGAACCGCGGAAACAACCATGATGATCGATCCCATTGCCACCGCAACCGGCAGACGTCTGGGAAATCGCAATAAGGAATACAAATAAACCGGCAGGGTTGTATCTGTACCGGTAATTAGTGTTGTCATTGCATATTCGTCAA
Organism: Chloroflexi bacterium HGW-Chloroflexi-8; assembly: GCA_002841995.1. Lineage (GTDB taxonomy): Bacteria > Chloroflexota > Anaerolineae > Anaerolineales > Anaerolineaceae > UBA6170. Next base: position 905 of record PHBS01000080.1, on the reverse strand, counting down.
AAGATGTTGTGAAAGCGGTGAGGAATGCTGCAATTAAGGCTGGTAGGCTGATTGGCAATGTAACCTTCAATAGCGTCACCCAATAATTGGCACCCAAATCCATTGCGGCTTCCTCAAGATTGTGTGAGAAATCAGCCAGTCGAGCCATAACAATCAGAATTGTACTGGGTATGCTGATGAGAACATGTGCGGTTGCAATTAACCATAAGTTTAAATCCAGATCAAGAACACGCCGGAATAAGACCAGCATGGCAACGCCCAGGACGATGGATGGCATAACTAGGGGTATACTGGACACCCCAAGGAAAAAGCTGCGAGCCGGCATATGGTGGCGGGTAACTGCCACAGCCGAAAGTGCACCGATCAAAGTGGCGACGAGAGATGAACCGATTCCCACCAGAATACTGTTTCGGGCAGACAGGAGCAATTCCCGGGCTTGCAATAACTGTTCATACCATTTGAATGTAAATCCTTTGAGTGGAAATGCAAGAATGACGGAATCATTAAAAGAAAAAACAATCAGAATGAAGATGGGCAGGTACAGGAACAAGATCATGAGAACGAAATAGATCAGACCGGGTATGGGAAGTTTCTTTTCAGTCATGACTTCCTCCCAATATTCCGCTCAGTTGAGCAAACTTGGCTGTCAATAACAATGGAACCAGAACGACAACAAGAATTGCCAGTGAAAGTACAGCTCCCGTTGGCCAATCCAAACCGCGTGAGAATTGATCCCAAATAATATTGCCAATCATCAGCCCATTTGGACCACCAACCATTGCTGGTGTAACATATTCACCAACCGTTGGAATAAAAACGAACAGGAATGCAGTTACAATTCCGGGGACACTGAGTGGTAATGTGACCCGCAGGAATACCTGCCAGGGCTTCCCACCCAGATCGGA
>PHBS01000079.1 GCA_002841995.1 Chloroflexi bacterium HGW-Chloroflexi-8 | reverse complement strand
GAAATAGAACATATCTTCTATTATCCGAAAGAAAGGAACCGCCATGAGTTCTGTGCCCGCTTCAAAACGTAGCAAAAATCGATCCTCAAACTCGGAGAACGGCCGGCCGATTCAGCGTTATACCCAGCGCAAAACCCGCCAACCGGCTGCTCCACCTTCCATGAGTTTGCTGGATGAGATTGCGCTGGTTCAGAATATGATCGCGCATGTTTTTGAAGAGTCGTCTCAAGAATCGGATCACATCGATCAGTTGATCAAAGTTCTGAACGCCATCAGTCTGGCAACCAGCCGTCTTTCCCGACTCATGCTTGCCAATCAGCAGCTCAATAAGGGTGATGGTGCCAATGATGTGATTAATAGGACCTTTGAAGATCTTTTGAAGGAGGTCAAACATGGCGGTGGAGAGGTTGAACTTTAGAATGGCTGTTTCAGATGCATTTCGAAAACCGTTGTTACCTTTTGTGAATGACATTCTTGAGTTCTGCAAAATGGGCGAAATCACGCTGCGCGGCTATCAATGTGAAGTGGCACAGGCCATTACAAAATCCGTGATTTTCGCCCGAGGTTTTACTTTTGTGATCATGTTTCCCCGCCAGAGTGGCAAGAACGGACTGCAGGCCCAGTTGGAAGCCTTTTTCTTATCGCGTTACCGCTACGCTGGCGGGGAACTTGTCAAAATTTCACCGACCTGGAAACCACAAAGTCAGAATGCTCAGCGCCGACTGGAGCGCGTGCTTGCCAGCCATCCGCTGACTGCCAAACAATGGCAAAAAGAGCAGGGCTATATCTACCGGGTTGGTAATGCGCGCCAGATATTTCTCTCCGGTGCGCCGGAAGCAAATATTGTGGGGGCGACCGCTTCCCTGCTCCTGCAGGTGGATGAAGCTCAGGATGTGAGCATCGATAAGTTCGACAAGGAGATTGCCCCCATGGCTGCCAGCACCAATGCCACACGTGTCTTTTGGGGCACAGCCTGGAGCGATGATACCCTCCTGGCCAGGGAGCTTCAGGCGGCCCGGGATGCGGAAAATCGGGATGGTGTACGGCGTGCTTTCGTTCTGGACGCTGCGCAGGTGGCGGCGGAGGTGCCGGTGTATGGCAAATTTGTTGCTCAACAGATCGAACGCCTGGGGCGTGATCACCCCATGGTACGTACACAGTATTTTTCGGAAATGCTGGAGAACGGCGGCGGTTTATTCCATGAGGGACGCATTGCCTTGATGCAGGGTGAACATGCCCTTGAACATTCACCGCGCAAGAACACGGCTTATGCCTTACTCCTGGATGTGGCAGGCGAGGATGGCGGGTTGACCTCTGCGAATTTGCTCAGTAATCCGAACCGCGATTTCAGTGCCCTGACAATTGTGCGGATCGAACATAACGTCTCCGCGCCGGTGGGAATCCATTTTTCCACCTATCGGGTGGTGATGCGCAAATCCTGGCAGGGAATCCCGCAAAGCAGACTGTTTGAGGAGGTTTTTGCCCTTGCGCGGTTGTGGCAGGTGCGCAAGGTGGTGGTGGATGCCACCGGTGTGGGTGCGGGTCTGGCTAATTTTCTGGAACGCGCGTTGCCCGGTCGAGTTCTGCCCTTTGTCTTTACCGTTTCGAGCAAGAGCAGCCTGGGCTGGAATTTCCTGGCACTGATCGATAGTGGCCGCTTTAAGGACCACTGTGAAAATACGCCGGAGAAGCAACAGTTCCAGAGCGAAGCGCGTGCCTGCAAGTACGCCGTTTCGAATGGTCCTGAGAAGCGCATTCAGTGGAGTGTGCCACCCGGCAGCCGGGATAGCAGCGGCCATCCCATTCACGACGACTGGTTGATGTCCGCCGCCCTGTGTGCCGCCCTGGAGGACGAGCCGCTCGTGACCTCCCACCTCACACAAATCATCCACGCCCGTGATCCGCTGGCAGAAATGGATTATTTAGCTCGTAGCTCGTCTTCTTCAGGTGCTTTGCACCTTCGAAGTACCCTACAGGGCATAAATGCTTCGCAAGCTGGTAGCTCGTAGGAAAATCGCGAGAGGAGATTAGCGAATATCAAGCAAGCGAGTAGCTCGTCTTCTTTGGTTTCTTCGAAACCTCGAAGTACCCTACAGGGCATAAATGCTTCGCAAGCGAATAGCAAAAAATTTCTCCTCCCTCTTACTTGTTGGAACTTGTTCTTTGCTCTTCCCAAATCAATGTTCGTTTTTTTCGTTCTCTTTTTCGTGTATTTCGTGTCATTCTTTTCCCTTTTTTTAGCACTTGAGGTAGAGGGAGGGCTTTCTCCATCGTGTCATTCTTTTTCACTTCAAACAAAGGATAACTTATGAAACTCAACATTACCAACTGGTTCACCAAACGTAAACAACAAACCAAACTCTCCACATTTACCCCGCTTCCACAGGTCCGTATGCCAGACGAAAACCGTGACCGGCAACCTTACGACCACCAGTCCATCCTGCAGCAATCCTTGCTGGCCTGGCGCACCAATCCACTAGCCCGCCGAATCGTAGGCTTGACTTCTCAATACGTGGTCGGTGGTGGCATCCGCATCCAGTGCGATCATCCCGCAACCCAACGGTTTCTGGATCAGTGGTGGCAGGCCGATCTCAACCAGTGTGCCCTGCGTGTGTACGAGTGGTGTGACGAGTTGACCCGTTCCGGCGAACTCTTCTTCCTGCTTTCCACGGACCTTGCGGGCATGTCCTATGTGCGGGCGGTTCCAGCGGCTCAGATTGAACGCATTGAAACCACGCAAAATGATTTGCAGCAGGAGATCTGTTTTGTGCAGTCCGCCACCACCCCATTTGAAGAAGCGCAAAGCTGGCCCTGTGTTGACGCCCTGAATGACCAGCCGGATCGTGATGGACGCTATGCGACGGTCATGCTGCATTTCGCTATCAACCGCCCGGTTGGCGCTGTGCGTGGTGAGAGCGACCTGGCCCCCATTTTGCGCTGGCTGAACCGTTATGCTGCCTGGCTGGAAGACCGCGCCCGACTCAACCGCTACCGCAACGCTTTTTATTTCGTCGTCCGTTCCCGTTTTGTCAGTGAAAACGAGCGTGCTGCCCGGCAGGCTACCTTCAACCTGACCCCACCCAGCCCGGGTTCGATTCTTGTGACGGATGAAAGCGAGCAGTGGGACGTAATTCACCCGCGCTTGGAAAGTAATGATGCAAACGCGGATGGACTGGCTATCAAAAAGATGATCGCCGCCGGTGCGGGCTTGCCCCTGCACTTCCTGGCTGAGCCGGAATCCTCAACCCGTACCACGGCTGAAGCAGCCGGTGGTCCAACCTTTCGTCATTTTGAACAACGCCAGCAATTCTTTTGTGAAATGATCCGCCAACTGGCACGCGTCAGTCTGAACCGCAGAGCACACTACGATTCGTCGCTCAACCCGCTGGCCAGCCTGCAAGTCATGGGTGCGGATCTGAGTGCCCGTGATAATGCCTCTCTGGCGATTGCCACCCGGGCTGCCAGCCGTACTTTTACGGATCTGTTTGACCGTGGTCTGATTGGCGAGCAGGAGCTGTTACGAATGGTCTACCGCTTTGCCGGTGAAGTGGTCAACCCGGACCTGGTTGGGAAAGGCAGCCCGAGCGCTGCGCGGCGACCACCACAAGGTGGCAACACCAACCCAAAGGACGGCATCAACGAAAACGTCATCAACCCCGAGACTGGTGAATACCGAGGCAGGAAATGAACAAATTAGCTCATAGCTGATGGCTCATGGCTGGTAGCTCGTAGCTGGTAGCGAGTAGCTAAAAGCAAAAAATCTTTTTCCCCTCTCACTAGTTGGAATTTGTTCTTTGCTCTTCCTCATCAATGTTCGTTGTTTTCGTTCCCTTTTTCGTGTATTTCGTGTTGATTCTCTCATTTTTTGGGGGAAGCCGGCCTGTCTCCACTAAAACCAAAGGATAAACCATGAAAAATGAAACCCAACATCACCAAACCCATTTGTCTCTTGAGACCACTCATCTTACTTGCCTGGAAGACCCAACCCTCACCAATAACGGCGAGGGTGGCACGACCGAATCCCATCCAACCCTCTTTGAGGTCACCGCCATCACTGCCGGGGTGGGAAACGGCTGGCATTTCACCTCGCAGTGCCTGCGCCAATCCCTGCCGCTGTGGGAAGGCGTTGAAATCTTCATCGATCATCACAACGACCCGGCTCGCAGCGTGCGTGACCTGGCCGGCATTGGCTACGAAGCGCGGTTCGATGAAGTCAGTGGTGGCATCCAGCTCAAAGTGCGCCCGGGTGGTCCGAGTGGGCGGCTTTTGCAGGTGGTGGGCCAGGAATGGCTGAATGCTCCACCGCCGCGACCCCGCCTGGGCTTTAGCGCGGATGTGGTCTTTACCGCAGACGGCAAAACCGTCAAAGAAATTCTGAAAGTAATCAGCCTCGACCTGGTTTATCGACCGGCGCGCGGCGGAATCTTTAAACGTGTCATCAATCAAATCAACCCAAAGGAGAAACTCATGAACGACCCAGAAATTCAAAACAACCCCACCAACGCTGAGATCGAAATTCAGCAAACGCTCCAGGATACGAAGCAGACCTTGCTGGCATTAAAAATCCAGCAGAGTAACCTGCCGGAACCTGCCCAACAATTTCTTCAAAAGGAATTTTCAGGCAGCAATCGAATGGCGTGGAATCTGGCTGAGCTGGATGCAGCCATTCAGACCCAGCGCGAACTGGCTGCTCACTACCAGGGCAAGAACGCCATCCAGGGTGCCGGACGGATCGAATCAATCCGCACCTCCCAGGAGCGCCTGCAGGCAGCCACAGACGATCTGTTCGGCGCGCCGCGGGCATCCAATATGCAAGCCAACCCGGTTCCGCGACTGGCGGGCATTCGGGAACTGTACCTGACCCTGACCGAGGATTATGAGTTCCGCGGTGAAAACAATCCACAGCGCTCGCAACTTGCCACCAGTGAAAGTCTTTCCAATGTCCTGATGAACAGCTTTAATAAAATCATCCTGAGTAAATGGGAAGAGCTGGGCAAGGCTGGTTACCGCTGGTGGGAGAAGATTGTGCAGGTGGAGCACGTCAATTCGCTTCAGCCGGTGAGCGGCATCCTGCTCGGTGAAGTGAGTGCTTTGAGCAGCATCTCGGAAGGATCCAGTTATGGTGAGCTGGGCATTACCGACAGCGGTGAAACCCAGAACTTTACCAAGTACGGCGGCTTGCTGCCCATTACCCTGGAGATGATTGACAAGGATGAGACCCACAAATTGCGCCAGATGCCCAACAAACTGGTCACTTCGGTGATCCGCAACGTTTCCGATCTGGTCAGTAATCTTTTTACCGGCAGCAACGGCACCGGACCCATCATGACGGATGGATACCACGTCTTTGATGTCGGACATACCAACCTGGGAACCACTGCCCTGAGCGCAGCCAGTTTTGAGACCGCCAGCCAGGCGATCTATAACCAGGATATGCTTTCCAGCGATACGGTCAAACCCAAACTGGCGCTGGATGCCCGTTACCTGTTGGTACCACGCAGCTTAATGTTGACCGCCAAGCAGATCCTTTACCCGCTTTTTGGTCATGAAGCCAATTACTTCTCGGATAACATGCTGCGCGGGGAAAGCGGTGATGTGATTGTGGTGCCAAACTGGTCCGATGCAAATAATTGGGCTGCCATGGCAGACCCGCGCCTGGCACCGGGCATCATCATCGCAGAAAGAAATGGCATTATGCCGGAAATCTTTGTGGTCGATAACGAACAAAGCTTTGACATGGTTCATAACGACGTCATCAACCTGAAAGTACGTCATTACCTGGCCGTCTTCGCTGCGGATTACCGGCCAATGTTCAAGGCTAACGTGGCTGATCTTATTCCTCCGGGCAGGTGGCACCCATAAAATAACCGCCTGCCCACCACCAACGCTTCCCGAAACCTGCTTACTTTCACACACCCACAAGCATTGTTGGAAATTGGAACTGATTATTAGTGCTATTGAAGAGGCCGTTCTCACCCACAAAAAATTTATTGCTACGAGCTACGAGCCACGAGCCATCAGCTTTGAGCTACCCGCTACCCGCTACTAGCTATTCTCGAAAGGAATCTCACATGAACACATCTAAATGGAAAAGTCTGCTCTCCTCCCGTAAATTCTGGGCAGCCCTGGTCGGTTTACTGTTCCTGACCATCCGGCACTACGATCCTGATTTCAACGTCCCGGAAGAAGAAGCCATTGCCTTTATCTCCGTTCTGGCAGCTTACATCCTCGGCACCGCCCTGGAAGATGGCCTCAGCCGGAACACCAACCGCTAATGCAACCCGGGGAGGACTCAAAATTTACAATTGCTTATAAATATTTGTTCCCTCCCCCCACCTCTAGTGCAAAAAAAAGGGAAAAGAATGAACATTTATGCCCGCCTGCGGGTACGAAATACACGAAAAAGAGAACGAAAAAAAAGAACATTGAGGAAAAGAACCCTCACCTCCTCGTGCCTCGGAGCAGGCCCAACCCCTACCTCCGATAATAGCATATCGGAGAATAAGTTCCAACAAGTAGGAGGGGGAAAAGATTTTTTGTTATTCGCTACCCGTTATTCGCTACCCGTTATTCGCTACCCGCTATTCGCTACCCGCTATTCGCTACCCGCTACCCGCTACCCGCTATTCGCTACCCGCTACTCGCTACCCGCTACTCGCTATCCGCTACCCGCTATTCGCTACCCGCTACTCGCTACCCGCTACCCGCTATTCGCTACCCGCTACTCGCTACTTGCTAACCTAAAGGAACCAACATGACCATTGACCATTTTTCAAACTATTGCCTGGGTGTGGATGTTTCTTATTACCAAACCAGTATCGACTGGCTCAAATTCCAGGAAGGCGGTGTGCGCTTTGCCATCATCCGCGCTTCGCAGGGCAACTACCTGCAAGACACGTGTTTTCACACCCACCTGCAAGGTGCCCAACAAGCCGGCATGATCTGCGGCGCTTATCATTATTTTGAACTCAATTGCAGCGTTTCATCCCAGGTCAACACCCTGAAAGCCGCGCTGGGGAGTCAGGATGTCTCCTTTCTGGCGCTGGATGTGGAACAGTACTGGAAAAGCTGGGCAAAAGATTTACGCAGCCAAAAAGACAACCATTTCTCATCTCAATTTATCAGCCAGAGCAGCCGTGAAATGGCGGAGAGGATGCGTGAAACCTGGCAAAAACCGGTCCTTATTTATACCCGCGCCAGTTTTGTTAGCGAATATGCGCCCCACATGAGCGATTGGCTGCCGGAATGGCCTTTGTGGATTGCACATTACCCCTATTCCAGTACACGGAAGACGGTGAATTGGGAGCAACTGAAAAAAGACTTTGCTCCGCCCATCCCAAACCCATGGCTACCGCAAAAGTGTTCCGGTTGGAAATTCTGGCAGTTCAGCGGCGATAAATTCTCGTTGCCTGGCGTCAATCATTCACCTCTGGATCTCAACTTTTACAACGGCAGCCTGCAGGATCTGCAAACCTGGCTCAATCTTCCCCTCACACCGCGGGAACTCACATTTGAACAAAAAATTGCCTTGCTCTGGCAGGCACACCCACAACTTTGGCAGGAGGAAAACCATCATGGATAAAAAACCAAAATCGAAAATTGCAAAAAATGAACAAGCCAGTCCGCAAATCCCGGAGATTGTCAGCCAGGCTGCGGCTACTTACAGCGTTGACCCGCACAAATTACTGAAATGGAAAGTCTACTCGGGCGGAAAAGTCGTTCTGATCGCCGCTAACGGTATGAAATTTGTTTATGAGGAGCTGGAACATGATTCTCAACCTCAATAACCTGCTGGCTCAAATCCAGCGCATGATCTACGACCCGGATGCCCTGGTCTGGTCGACAGAGCAAATCACAGACTTTATCCGCCTGGGTTTGGAAGATCTACAGACCATTTCTACGACCAAATGCTCGCTGGAGGGTCTGGATGACGCCCAGACCACCAGCCTGGAGTCCGGCATGCTGGCTTACCTTTTGCGTAGCAGCATAGCCCGGGCGTATGAAACCCGCTTGTTGAATCGCAGCGAGACCTTTCACCCGGATTCGCAAAATGGCAATTCCATTCGGCTCTGGCTGGACGCGGAAAAAGAACAACTCAGACAGATTTTCGAAAAACTTCGCCTCACCTTCCTGCAGCACAGTCCGGATGTTCCGTACCAGACCTGGGAAGAAGCGCCGCAAGCGACGGAGTTCTTTGTGGAAGGAGAGGCATAAATGCATGCTATCTATTTAAAAATAAATCAGGATGTTTTTACATTGCACGGGGAGGGGCTTGCCCCTCCCTTGCGCGGTTGTAGTCGCCAGCCCACTCAGCTTCTCAGCAACGGTCATTGCCTGGAAAGATTAATTTTGGTCATTCAGGGAACACCGGCACAGAGCAGGCAAGTTCTGGCTCGTCTGCAATCCTTTCTGGAAAGAATCCATCTGGGGCAGGAAGCAGCGCTTCATCTGCAGGTCGAGCCTCGTTCCGATTTCTATCACAGCCGCCTTTATCGCGGAGACTTCACCTGGGTCGCCAACAGCGTTCAGGTGAAGGGGTTTGGGTTGGAATTGGAGCTGGAGCGGGATGATTTTTGGGAAGGTGCCACTCATTCTCTGCCGCTCAGCAATCGTCATGGCACACAGGTCAGTGGTGGTTTGCAGGTTGATAACCGTTCGGATGGCTATGGAGAAAACCAGCTCACCTGGGCCAGCGGAGAAGTGCTGGGCGAACTGCCAACCCCCGCGCAATTGTTTATCATTCACGATCAGGACCCGACCCACAGTTTCAGGAATATTTACACCGGCATGCTGCGGGGAATTGAGGACAACCTGCCCGTCATCGAAGGGGAATTGGCGGATAGCGGGGTTACCTTCAACATCATGTTGGATCCTGCCTGCAATGGCGGCAGTTATGGTAGGGCACAGTGGAGCGGTAACACTGAAATGCAGTTGTTTTCATGGAACTTCTCTCAGGTTTTTACCGGTTCATTGACGGGTTTGCCTTTACGCCCTTACCTACGCTTTCCCGTCGGCTTTGTGTGCGAGCAGGACATCTGGTTGTATTGGACCCTGGATCAGGATGGTCTCATTTATCAAAGTGAACCTATCCGTTTAGAAACAGACCGCCAGCTACAGGCTCTACCCATTTTACGATTACCGGCAGCCTGTTCGGCTTATGAAAACCTGGCGGATATTCAGGTCAATCTGGTTGGCAAGGCGGTTAGCAGCGGACCGCATACCCTCAGCCTGGATGCGGTCTTTTTGTTGGGTTTGGATGGTTTTCGCCATTATCAAGCCCTGGAAGGCGGCCAACTGAACAGTGGTAAGACCCTGGTGGATCTTAATGATCAAAGCCCGCCAATCCTGGTTAATGAGCAGGATCAGAAAATACAGCGCACGTTTCAATCCACCGGTGCCGGAATTTGGCTGACGCCTTATGAACATCAATCGCTCGGGATCTTATTGGATCAGGGGGCGGATATGCCGCTGGGCAGCAGTGTAAGGGTGGAAATCCGTTACCGACCCAGGGTTCGGGTGCTGCCATGAGGTTTCAGGTTCGATTTCACACACACAATGGCACACCATCGCTCGCAAATGAAGGTGACTGGCAGGTTATTTCCATGGATTGGTCTTTGCCGGGCGGGGCACACGAAGCTAACATCCGGGGTAAGATCCCTGGTTTCGACAGCAGCCAATTGCAGGGTTTTTTCGATGCACATATCGGGAATGCGCTGGAAATATTCGCTGAAGATGGCAGAATGGTCTGGCAGGGTTGGGTCGAGAAAATCATCTGCCACAGCACCTGGCAAAAAATGACCTGCTCGATTGCAGAGATGGTCAACCGTATGATTGTGCGTTATCCCGTCAGCGGTTCGCGAGCTGCGCCGTTTGAGCGCTGGGCTACGACAGGCTGGCTGGAGAATCCGGTCAGCATCGATCGTTTTGGACCGAAGGAAAAATGTTTTTCCATTGCACAGTCCGATTCTTATCTGGCTCAGCAGGCTTTAATTATCAATTTTCGAGCTTTGAACACGCTCCCTTCCTTTAAGATCGATGTTCAGCAGGAGGAAACAGAAACCTGTTTTGAATTCGTAGCGCGGGGTTGGTGGCAGCGCCTGGATTGGATTCTGGATGTGGAGGCGGGTGGTAAAATCTCGCACCTGGCGGGAGGGAAATCCAAATACGAAATCGGCAACACCGTCAGTTATTCGAAAGTTGCACAAAGCTTTCAGGTGACACAACCCGAATTTAAACTGGCACATGTCTGGCTGCGTGTTTCGGTGGTGGGGGATCCGCAGGATAATCTGCAGGTTGCCATTCATTGCGATGCCAATGGGATTCCCGGCAGTCTGTTGGGACGAGCTGATTTTCCCAGCAGCACGCTGGACGGGGGTTGGGCGTGGGTACGCTGGGATTTGACGACTGCCATACCCCTTTCACTCAATTCAACCTTCTGGCTGATCATTCAGCGCTCGGGTGCGGTCAACGCCAATGCGTACTACACCATTGAAAGCGATGATGGTTTGGGTTACGCTGGCGGTCAACTCAAACGCTGGGATGGCAGCAATTGGCAATTACTCAATCAGGATCTACGCTTTGGTCTGATTGCCCGGGAGGAAGTTGCAATACTGGCAGAGGAAATGCTGCAAAGACCTGAAATTGGGGAGATTCTGCGCGGGTTTGTCAACTGGCAGAGCGCGGAACAAGTCGTTTACCGCTGGCGCGATTACGAAACTACCTGCCGGCAACGACTGGAAGATTGGCTGAACGGCACCAAACAGTTCAGTGCATTGATCGATGAACAACGAATTCTTGAGATCATTCCCCTGCCCCGATCTCCGCAAAACCCCATCAGGATTAGCACAAACATTGCATCGTTTAACAAGTCAGAACGCTTACTCGCTTGTGGAAATCAGAATCTTGGTCGCTTCGTTCTGTTCGATTTTCCGCATGCAGCAATTCCGCGCATGGTGCAGTACATTCGCTGGCAGGTGGGGAGAGGGTTTTCCTGGCGTTTTTTTCAGGAAGATCGGGATTAGTTACGATTGAGTTACAATTCCATTTCTGATCAATTACAGATTCGTCTGCTGTGCTTGTATTCTTCACTAAATAGAATAAGATAAAACTAGACCATTTCCCACGATTATGGACAATTATGAAAATAAAAATGAATCTGCTTCCCAAAAAAGTCACTCAACATTTTCGGAAAAATTCCCGCGGTCAAAGCTTCGTGGAATTAGCCCTGGTTGTTCCCATTCTTTTACTGATATTGTTGGGATTGGTAGAAGTGGCGTTCTTTATGGGTCGATATCTGGATGCCCTGGATTTAACCCGTGAAGCTGCCCGTTTCGCTTCCGGGCGTGAGCCTTATCTAAACAATGTGGCCAATCCCCGCCCGGGTTCCGCCGATTACAATTGCAGCACCCCGGATAATTTTGATTTTTATTACGATACCGCCTGTATTTTTTCGCCACCGGAAACAGCAGCTTGCACCGCTGCCAGCGACCCGTTTTGCAATGGTTTTAATTCTTTTGTGGAGTTTAATCAGGCAACCGATGATGTCGTCATCAGCGTGTTTACGATTGAGAGCCAGGATGTCAAGAATCGTTGGCCGGCTCCCAATGGCTGGTGGGCACTTTCCAATGTGGATGCGGATGCGACCCATAATGACAATTTCAAACGCAACTGTCAGGGTGATGTCGTTCGAACGGAGCCATACTACACGGACGCAAAAGTAGATGCTGTATTGGCTGGCTCAGGTTCAACCACACCTAAAAAAGGATATGTGGCAGTTGAATTTTATTATTGTTATAGCCAGGTTTTGAACCTGCCCATCTTTACGGATCTTGTTCCAAACCCGATGCAAATTCATGCTTATACTTTTATGCCTCTTCCCGCCGCCCAACCCACTCGTGTGCCCTAGATACCATAATGGAAAGAATGTAATGATGAGAATGACAAACAAAAAATCCCCCGGACAAATCTTAGTGATTTTTGGAATTTCATTATTGGCATTGCTGTTCTTTGTGGGTTTTGCGCTGGATGCCGGTTCCCTCTACATCACTTACGGCCATTTAAAAAGAGCAGTCGATTCAGCCGCCATTGCCGCTGCAAACGAATATAAACGTGGAGCCAATACCACAGATATGGGCTTTACTGCTGCTGAGGTATTGACCATGATGAATACGGATATGAACGGCGTTGATTTATCCGTTTATATTTGTGATGAAAACGACAATACGGTTTACACAAATACTGGTGTATTGGATGGGCACCCGGATGGGAAACGGGATGAAAATCTGGCTACCCTCGAACCGGTTTTTTATTCTTTATGTCCGAATTATTTAGCCAACGAAGCTGCCAAAAAACTGGTTTGGGTTCAGGCGACTCAAAAAGCCCCCCTCTATTTTTTGTCTTTACTAGGATTTTCGAATATTGGTCTTCAAACCCATACTATTTCCGAAGCAGCTCCTTTGGATCTGGTCATCGTTCTGGATGTATCTGAATCGATGGGTAATGGTGTGGACACAGTGGGTTCCAGCTCTGAACCCAATACGCCAAACACAGGCTCGCCTGCTACAACGGGCTGTAATATTATGTCGACTTGCGAACCTCTACAAGCTGCCAAAAATGCTGCAAAAGCATTAGTGAATACCATGTATGATGCTGTTGACCAGGTTGCCATCGTTACCTATTCCAATGTGGGTGTTCCACATCTCATTTATAACAAAGCAGGTAATCAGGTCTTTTTAAGCGATGATATGTCGAATGTATTAGACACCATAGATGCAATTAAATTAAATGATGATGCACCGGTTTATAAAATTTGGTATGACTGGTACATGTTATCTGCCGCAGGAGAACAGGTCTTTAATATGTCCAACCCGGAAGACCGGGATAATGATGGTCTGGACGCAGATAATGACCTGGTCTTATATGGTGTAAACTGTCCCTGGCCAGGTAACCCGGCTGATGATCAATATGGGCCATTGGCTGATCGTTTTTGGACAGAAGCTGAAGGCGCTCCGGCTGCTCTTTTTGCACCCGGTGGAGATTTTGAAGGTTGGGGTGGTGTGCCCTGCGACCGGGATGACTATTATGATGCATATGATTGGGTCGATAATGGCGAAGGGCCATGGGTTTGGACACTTGCGGATGATGCGGCAGCGGATGCGTACTTGCTGGCGAACGATCCAATACCTGGAGACCCGCTTTATAATGCAACGTTCGCTCCACTTTCCACCTGTATCGGTTGTGGTATTCGTACCGGTGCCAACATCCTAAAAGGGGGCGGGCGTTATGGTTCTGTATGGGTCATGGTTTTCCTGACAGATGGTCAGGCTAACCTGGGTGATACACCCATCACAAATCCCGACATCGTAAATCCTTCTGCTTATCCAAATGGATTCTGCAACAGCGTGCTGGGTGGTCCAAATGATGGTTTATGGGCTTTAGGGGTGGCTTGTAAAGATGAAAGCTGGACCCCGAGGATTTGTATTGATGCCGATGGCGCTACCTGTCCGGTTGCCCCGGGAGCTGCGGATTGGACGATGGGCAGCTATTTGGGTAGTTTTGACGCACGCTATACGGCTCTTGATTATGCCCGTGATATGACCGACGAGGCTGCATTGCAAATTCCCAACAATCCGAATGAACCCGCAGGTGATGACATTGCTGTTTACTCGATTGGGTTGGGAAACATTGGAGATATCAGCACAAAACTCTTACGTTACATGGCATTAATTGGGATTGAAGGCCGAAGGGATACAACCGATCCCTGTGCAGGAAAAACGAATGCAACGTGGTGTGGTCAATATTATTACGCATCTGGTGGTGCGGATTTAACACCCATTTTTGAGGATATTGCTTCGCGCATCTTTACGCGAATCAGTCAATAAGGCGGGCTAGGTATGAATAAACAAATTTTTCAAAAATTATCAGGTCGCAGACGTCATTCACGTGCCCAAAGCATGGTTGAGTTTGCGTTGACTCTACCTATCCTTCTATTATTAGTATTTGGCATTATTGAGTTTGGTCGGGTCCTTCAAGCCTGGCTGGCATTGGAGAATGGCGCCCGCTTTGCCATTCGCTATGCAGTCACCGGTAACTATAATCCAATCTATTGTGATGAGGCTGTCGCTGCCCTCTCCGGGATATTCTCTCCACAAGATATTTTGGGTCCTACTTACACCAATTCCGGTACGATTGATTTTGCAGCCGGAGACGTGGAATCCGGTGTTTATGATTGTAGAGTGCTGGATACCTGGGTAGATGCACAAGCCTGGCACAAGGCTGATAAAACCAACGAAGAGATGGAACGACTTAATAGCGTTTTAATCGATTGGGCACGCTTGCCAGCCATACGCGAGGCTGCGCTCTCCGGAGCGATGGGTCTGGCATATGACCCGAATGAACCAACCACTGGAAATTATCTTGCTTTCCTGGACAATGCCTATGACATTGGATCTGATTTTGAACAAACGAATCGTGGCAGCCCGCAGCTGCCTGGTTATTTTGGTTTTACGCTTTGTTCCAATCGTGTCAATGAATTTTCTGGAGACACTTTCTCATTTAACCCAAACACGAGATATTATGAACCCAATGATCCCACCAAACTGGGCGATTATAAGTTCCCAAGATTCTGTAGCCTGGTAGCCGCAGATGGCATCAATTACGTCCGCCAAGTGGATGATGCCGGTGGTCCGGGTAACCGGGTGCGTGTCATCTTAACCTATCGTCACCAGCTCATCACTCCCTTTGTCAGCACCTGGTGGCCAACCTTGCTGTTAACTTCCGAACGGGAAGGACTGGTGGAAAAATTCCGTATTTCACGTATCACCGGTCTGGTAGGTTCCATCGGTAATGCGCCAGAGGATACCCCCACGCCGATTCCGCCGACGAATACACCCACAAATACCAATACACCCACCAACACCAATACCCCTACGCCCACAGACACACCGGTACCCTGTGTATTAAATGGTACAGGCATCAGCGGTGCATATTATGGCTTTTCAACCTCAACGAACCCACTCGTTAGCAGTCCGTTTGAGGATCAGTTGTTGCTGAGGACAGACGATAATGTTAATTTCAACTGGGCCTCTGGCAGCCCGGACCCGGATGTCCCGATTAATTATTTTGCAGTACGCTGGACCGGCTATGTTATCCCTTACCAACCGGGTGACACCTATACGTTCTACACGCGTAGCGACGACGGTGCACGATTGTATGTCGATGGCAATCCAGTAATTTCCAGTGGATGGAGACTTCAAAGTGCAACCGAATGGGCAAGTACGGAAGTCACTTTTGACACCTGTGAACCCAAGTCCATTGTGATGGAATATTTTGAAAGCGGCGGAAGTGCTGTTGCCCAATTGAGCTGGTCTTCGGCTACGCTTGGTAAGGAAATTATTCCACAAAATAACCTGCGGCCGAACCCGGAAGATATTCTGCCCACCCGCACACCCACCAACACTGCTACAGCTACCAACACAGCAACCGCTACATATACTCCCACGCCAACCCCGGTGCAATGCAACCCGAATGGTACCGGCATCACTGGTTCCTATTATACTTATTCAGCTTTGGTCACTAATCCCCCAACCTGGTCTGGTTCATCCTGGTCGAGTGCAACGATTTTGTGGCTTTCAAGAATAGACCCGGAAATCAACTTTAACTGGTCTAATGGTTCGATTGAAGGAATTGCCAATGATAAAGTGGTCATTCGTTGGGTAGGTTCCATCATGCCACCTGAAGAAGGAAACTATACCTTCCGGACTGAAACAAACGATGGTGTTAGGCTGTACGTCAATGGTACCCGTATCATCGATAGCTGGGGTAATGTAGGCGAAACAAATGCCAACACTCTCCGTAGGGTTACAACAGGTGCGGTTAGCCTGGGTTGTGAGCGGACTTCCATCGTCATGGAATTCAATGAAAGAGATGGCTATGCCAGATCCGTTTTGAGATGGGCAGGACCAATTATCGGTACTGGTTATCCTGTGATTGCACAAACCTATCTTTATCCGGACAATACAATTGCTACATCCACGCCGACCAATACACCTACCGAAACGAATACACCGACGATAACCAATACACCTACCATAACACCCACCCCAACCATCACACCCACGGCTACCAATACCCCAACCCGGACACCGACCAATACACCGACCAATACCCCAACCATCACCCCCACCCCGACCATCACACCGACTGCAACCAGAACACCCACCCGGACACCTACAAATACACCGACCAATACGCCTACAATTACCAATACACCCACCCGGACGCCGACAAATACACCTTCGAATACACCGACCATAACCCCAACGGCTACCAATACCCCAACCCGGACGCCTACCAATACGCCGACCAATACACCAACGATCACACCGACGTTTACCATCACGCCGACTGCTACCAATACGCCTACCAGAACACCGACGCATACACCCACGAACACACCTACCGCTATGGCAACCAGCACACCGACGGTTACACCAACACCCAGACCGACCATTGCTCCGACCGGTGTGGATTAGCGGCACACATAAGGATGATCATTTAAAGATTTAGAGAGAAAAATCCATGTGAGGAAAATAATTTGATCACATGGATTTTTATTTGTAGAATGTAATGAAGTTCAAATCGAAATAAAGAGACAGACTGCCCTTTATGAAGCGACTTTTCCTCAATCCATTGATCCGAATATTATTTATCGTTCTGGCTGCCGGTGCTTTTATCTTTCTGGAATCAATTCTATTTAAAACCATGTTTTCGAACCCGGGAAGCAGTATCGAGAGCCAGTACAATATCCTGTTATTAACGATATTACTGTTCCTATGTTTTTCGGCTTTTTTAGTGGTATGGGCGCTAAAAAATTGGGGTTACGCCAACAAGCCGTGGGTGACGCTCTTTGCCGCTTACGGACTGCCATTTCTTGCCATTCTGATCACATATACCTGGCTGCAATTTGAAAATGCGCCATTGATCGAAGGTCGGCTGGTGACCAGTTTCTTTCGGGCTACCTGGCAGCCGTTGTTGTATTTCTGGCAGGTAATGGTCTTACTGTTTTCACTGTGGCTTTTATTTCCGCGTTTGCCGTCCAACCCTCCATTTCAATTGAAAGAACTCCCTGTTGGAATCCTGACAGGTTTAGCCTGTGGCCTAATTAACGTTTTTATCATCAGCGTAATTTCAAACATGACTGCCCAACAGGATGCTTCATTAACAGCGATCACACCACCCTCTTTATTGCACTGGATGACGATCAGCCTTTCTCTCAGCCTTGCGCCTTATACCCTCGAAAAATTCTATCGCCAGGTGTTGATGCAATTCTGGCAAAAACGTTATGGGATGACGAAAGGATTCTGGATGGTTGCCGGCTCATTTGCTGTCCTGACTTTTCAACCGGTCTTATGGTTACCGGCGCTGTGCAGTGCGATCGTCTTTGGAATCCTGATCCGCAGACAGCATGTGGGTACGATTATGATCGCGCATGCCCTCACCAATGCATTAATCCTGTTCGTGGGCTGGCAGTGGGTGTATTAGAGCAAAAGAGCGACGAAAATAGCGATTTGTGATTGGTTGAATTTCTCTCCACTCACTATTAAGTGATCAGTAATCCGTGATGAGAAATCAAAGATTTATAGTGCTGAGCCTTTCTTGCAGCTCATGATTTTCTGCTACCAGCTACCATCTTGCGAAGCATTCCGAAGGTGCAAAACACCTGAAGGAAACAGGCTGCCCGCTAATTCGCAAATCCCTGAATCACATCAATCTTACCCAGTGCCACTGCTCTGGCTAACAATTCTTCATTTCCCAGCCGCTTAAAGAACAAAGCCGCATAATTCCGTTGAATTGGCTCTCCTTGCATCAGATACCATCGAATCCGTGTGAGACCCGCTTCTGTGCTGACCAGGCTGAGCGCATAATCCACAATTTTGAGGATGGGTAAATCATCCTGGCTGGCTAGGATGGACATCAGGTATTCGACATCCTGGGCTTGACCTCGCTTTCCACAAGCGGTTAATGCATCGAAAGAAAAATCATTTTGATTCATCAGATTCCTTCTCCAAACCAGCCAGGCTCAGGCGTAAATGTTGGACCCAATCCAGTTCGAATTGATAGAAACCGATCAGGTTGCTGTGTATCGACTGCCACAGGATTTTCTCGCGTACGGTTCGGTCTGGATAGAAT
>PHBS01000078.1 GCA_002841995.1 Chloroflexi bacterium HGW-Chloroflexi-8 | reverse complement strand
GTCAGCACAAAAGATCAATGATCTTATAAGTGCATTACAAAATGCAGTCACTGGTGCTCTTGTTTTCAAAGGAGGCTATGATGCTGCAACGAACACTCCTAATCTGGATTCATCACCACCGGCAGGTACAGTTTTGCAAGGTTATACTTACGTTGTAACTGTTGCTGGTAACTTTTATACCGAAGCTGTGCAGGTTGGCGACATGGTAATTGCTAAGCAGGATAATCCATCAGCTCTCGGACACTGGACACTTGTAAATAAGAATATCCCGGATATCCTTGATGCAAGCGAAACTCAAAAAGGTATTGTTGAGCTGGCCACTGGTGCTGAATCATTGACCGGTACTGATAACACCCGGGCTGTTCATCCGGCTGGATTGAAATATACCCTGGACAATAGACCAGCAACTGAAACTGTCAGGGGTTTGATAGAATTAGCAACTCAGGCAGAAGCTAATACTGGAACAGATGCCGAGAGAGCAATTACTCCGGCCACTCTTAAGGGTGTATTAGCTACAACCGGGACATTAACTCTGGCAAGAAAATACACTCAGTTACTTACAACCAGTGCATCCAGTTACACGATTACACACGGACTTGCTACACAGAACGTATCAGTGAGTGTTCGTGATACGGCCACTCCTTTTGCCGAGGTCGAAGTTGATGTTACGATTCCGAATGCAACAACAGTGGTAATTGCTTTTAACACTGCTCCAGTTGCAAACAAGTATCAGGTAGCAATAATCGGTTAATGCTATGCCTTCGAAGAAAATCTTAGTTCAGGAAGATCACGTGTTTGTTCCTTTAGCAAACGTACCTTCATCTGGTTTCTTAGCATTTTATCCAAAATCGGATAATAATTTCTACCTCAAAACAGCAGCAGGCGTAGAGAAGATGTTTGTTGCTGTCTCTGAATTTGCAGGTAACGGAGATACATTGGTATTTAATGGTTCAAACTGGATAAACAACAACTACATAAGGTCTGAGGTAGGAGAAAATTACAACTCAATTTACCTGATTTCAAACGATATTGATGGTGATTTTGGTGATACTGAGATTTACTTTAGCTGTGAAGAAGGCATTAGCCTTATGACTAACAAGGGGAAGCCTAATGTTCATGGTGTTGCAATAGACTATCTAGGTATTAGGAGTTCTAAACTTACAGGGGTTGGCGAAAGGTATTTGGTTGCAGATTCGCAAGGTTATATAAAAGTTGCTACTACCCCGATTGATAATTATTGGCAGCTTTCCGGGGGCTTTTTATCCCCAATATCATCAAACAATCATTTGTCTGTAAATGAGAATCAAATAGAGGCAGGGTATTTGAAACTAACAAGTGAGGCCACTTCTTATGTCCGTCTTATGCGTTACCGGTTGTCAGGCGGAGTTCCAACTACATTATTGAACGGGGACTCCTTGGGATCGCTGGAATTCTATGCATCTGATGCTAACGGGTATGCAAACGGAGCCATTATTAAAGCCGCAGCAGTAGGGAACCATGCTGAGAAAAGTTACCCATCCTCTCTGGAATTTCATACATGCCCAACAGGGGGGAGTAATCCTGAAATTAGAATGACAATCAGAGAAACTGGTCTGGTTCAGATTAATAAAGGATTAACGGTTAACTATGCCCAGCAAGGAAGTAGCCTTACTGTAATGGGGCAATCGACAGGTTTGTCTTTTATAGCAACAAGCGGTGGACAGGTTGCCATTAATCAAAACCCGCTTCCATCTACCCTTAACGTTGGAGGAAGCTTGTCGTTAAAAAGCAGGTATATAACGGCTGCAAACCAAACGTTAAGTTCTAATGAATTTATGATTTATCTGAATGCAGGGGCAACGAGCCTTTATCTCCCTGCGGCAAATGGATCATCCGATAGATTGTATTTTGTTGCAAACGCAAGCGCATCTTCTGTAACTCTGCGCGTCCCCTCTGGAGATTCCTTAAACAATGTCCTCAATGGCACTTTCAGCATAAAAGGGGCAGGCTTTACAATAATTCTCCAGGGAGCCTCAATTAGTGGAGCCGGCTGGTTTGCTTACGAATTAAGATAAAACACATCAAACTTTTAAACTAATGAAAAAACTAAAACTGAACATCAAAGAACGGGTAATCCTTTCTGACATTCTTCCACAGCAGGGAAGTAAACTTCAACAAATCATAGTTCGGAGCATCGCCCGAAAGACTGAATTTACGTCTGAAGAAATTGACGCATTCGGGTTGACTTTCACCGCCCAGGGAATTGGGTGGAATGAAAAGGCAAAATCAGCTGAGTTTGAATTTGAAGTGAGCGATTCAGAGCTGAGCGTGCTCAAAGAAGCTGCTTCGCTGATAGACAAAGAAAACAGGGTTACCCAGCACAATCTGAGTCTTTTAGAAAAGATTGAGGGATTGAGTTAAAAAAGAAAAATTTAAAACTTATCAGGCAGCTGGTTGGCTGCCTGATTTGCATTACATCATGTCTCTCATCAACGACATAATCAACAGGCATATAGACGACCGCAAAGGTCAGCATGTGTTTATCAGCCGGCAGCAAATAGCTGCTATCTGCAGGGATTATGCCAATACAGTAAATTCCAAGCCAAGTCCGGAAAACAAAAGAAGAAAAGTATCTCATTTTGTACATGGCTATTTATTAGGTTACAAGCATCGCTCAAACATAGAATATAATGATACAATGCGTTTATACTGGTTGCGATATGTGGCACCGGAGACAGAAAGAAAAGCAGCTGAGATCGAATTGAGGAATTTGGAGATCGTGGAGCCGGAAGTGATCATAAAATAAATAGACTCTTAGTATTTTTTTATATCTTTCGGCAATTAATCATTATTTTTATGAGTATACCAAACAATACACTTTATTTAAGTGAAGTCGTGAAGTACTTTTCGGGTGTCCAAAAAATAATTTCAAGCGCCAGTTATTGTGTTCACAACCTCAGAGAATTGTCCAATCATCCGGAAGGAACTGAAAGCCTCAATTTTAAAGTAAAGCAGATGCTTTTTTTTAAATATTATGCTCATCAGATGTTTTTTATTTCGGTAGTAGAATTGACAAAGCTTTATGCCCAAAATGGAGATAACCATCATTTTTGCTTCAAACAATTTTTTCATAGACTTGAAAATTGGGAGTATGGCGAGGACCTTAAAAATCTGCTCAAATCAAATATAGTTAGCCCTGATGCCATTGACCAAGGCCTTACTAAACATCTGCACACTTCAAAAGAATCTATAGTATCACAATTAATCTCTTTAAAAAAGCAGTTGGATGAAAATTCTGAATCAATACAAAAGGTGTTAACACATAGAAGTAAGCTATATGCTCATTATGATAAGAATGTCTCGAAACTCACATTGTCAATTTCTTTAAATGACATAGAGTGTTTATTAGAACTTGCTAAGTCTATTTACTATAATTTGCATGGTCGAATATATTACACGGAAACTAATTTTGATTTTCCAGAACCCAAAATTAAAAGTATCATTCAAATGATTGAGAAAGGATATTATTTGTGAAACCTTAATTATAAGATTAAAAATATTGTAAATTGCACATTATTAATCTAAACCTATCATTATGAAAAAGATGTTACTATCTATCGCTTTTATTATGGCGGTAACGTGCAATTTCGCACAAAGCAAACAAGAGCTAAAGCTAATGATCTCATCTCTTGAAAATCGATTAGAGGTATTAAACAGTAAATTTCAATCTCTTGAGAGAACCGTTAATTCTCAGGATTTAGAGATTACAAACCTAAAGTCAAAACTTGCCGAAACTCAAAGTAATGTGTTAAATCTGGCGGGAAAAGTTGGAGAAAAAACTGAAGTGGTCCCGGAAACCAAAACCGCTTCAAACAAAGGTAGATGCAAGGCAATTACAGCAAGCGGAAATCAGTGTTCAAGAGATGCCCAGGACGGTTCAGAGTATTGCTGGCAGCATGTTAAAACATATGATCCTAAAAGCACCTCTACTTCAGGTTCTGTAAAATCATCTACAAAATCATCTTCTTCAGGTTCCGCCACTGGATCCGGGCGCACTATTCACACGGGTCCTCGCGGAGGTAAGTATTACATAAACAGCAATGGTAAAAAGGTTTACGTAAAATAATGATGTTATGAAGATACTTTCATTAATAATACTCCTGCTGCTTTCATTTCAGCAGGAAGTAATAACGGGCAAAGTAATTGGCGTAACCGATGGCGACTCTGTTGTTCTATTGCTTGAAGACAAAACTCAACTGAAGGTGAGACTTGAGGGCATTGATTGCCCCGAAAGCCATCAGGATTATGGCGAAAAAGCAAAACAGGAAACTGTTAGGCTATGCTTTCAAAAAGAAGTAACACTCCACAAAACAGGCCTGGACCGCTATGGCCGAACACTTGGTTTTATTTTTGTTGGAGATACAAATGTAAACCGTGAGCTGGTGCGAACCGGCTATGCATGGCATTACAAAAAATACAGCAAAGATCCTGATCTTGCTGAGTTGGAGCGAAATGCCCGATCTCAACGGCTTGGATTGTGGTCGCAACCCAATCCTGAAGCTCCATGGGATTTCCGGCATAAATAGCTTATGTCCTTTGAAAGCGGCTCCGGCCGCTTTTTCTTTGTGATAAATTCACAAAGATGCTATCAATCAAATTAGGCAACTACATTGCTGATCTTTCAAAAAGTCAACTTTCAATAGTTCGCACTTCTCCATATCCCGGAGTAGCTGTTGGCAACCAGGGCGGAAATTTTATATTTAATTTTACTCTCCCTGCAACCGATGAGCTGAAAGCTGCACTTAAATATGCTCATCGGCCGCAAAGCGGTTCATCTGTAGTTTACGAACCCTATCACTTTGATGCCGGCAGCGGGTTGGTATTTGAAGGAATGGCCAAGGTCGTCGAAAGCTCCAGTGAGGAGTATGAAATATTCTGCCCGGTCGAAAATGGCGATTTTAATTTTGCTGCAAAAAAGATAAAGCTTAATGAAATTGAGCTTGGTGGTGATCGTTTGTTGGATAGCGATCGTGAACGTGTTAATGCTAAAATTGGCTATGTAATTGATGTAGACCAGGGATCTGAAGAAGACTTTTCAGTCGAAACTGTTTTGCCATTTGAGTCTATTAGTACGAATAATTTTGGCGAATTAAATGAAGCTGGAGATACTTTTACTTCTGAAGTTGAAACATTATTAAGCTTCATTTTTGAAATTAATCCATGGAATAATCTATCAAATTTAGCTGAATTCAGATTATTTAAAAATAATGCCCTGGTTGGATCTAAAGTACTAAACGGTTACTATAAAGAGATTGCAAGTTTTGATTTGAATGCAGCTGTTGGTGATGTTTTTACATGGCATATTTATATTGAATCCACTTGGGGTGGATATGATTACCGTATATTTTTCAGAATTTATGCAGATACCAGTATACTGGTTAGTAAAACTATATCGCAGGTGCTGACTCAAGCAGCCGGCAGTATTTATCCCGAGTCTGACTTTACTGTTTTTCCACTCGAGAACCCACAGGCATTTGATAGTTGGGATGATGATTTTTATCAGGCAGACAATTTTTCAATAAAGGAGATCTATTCGAAATATTTCAAGGTGCTCAATTATTGGAAAGATGGTATCTTTCCTTATTATCTTACAGGTGAAGTTGCTGATGGCGAAAATGAATATAAGGCATTCAAGGCAGGGAATCTGATTGTGCCATTTCCTTACATTGCATATCTAATAAAGAAAATACTACAACACTTTAAGTTAAGATGTGATGTTAATCCTTTTGAAGATCAGCTTAAGCGTGCAGTATTGGTTAATCATTTTATAGAAAACGAGTTTTTGGATAACGACGCAAAGCTTGTTACTTCTAAAGCAGGATTTAACTTACAGGATCACGTTCCGGAATGGACTGTTTATGACTTTTTGAAACATCTATGCAATTTATTTGGATTAGGTTACGAGGTCGATAATCAGCGCAGCGCTATTGAATTCCATTTTCTCGATGATATTCTTACAACTGATGATTATATTGATATCTCTCACCTGGTAATTGGGAAAATCAGGGTTAAACCACCTGCAGTAACAGGTATTAAAATTGAGCATAAGCCTGCTTCTGAAGATAAATATTTTGATTACGTGAAATCACTTGATGGGTTAACATATAAAGGAGAAATTCAAAGATGGTTAGATTTGCCTACGGGACAAATTAATGATTGTTATTTCGTTAAACAGATGGATAGTTACTATGCCTTTAAATATGATCCGGATATCTATGCATTTGGATGGGTTGTATATTCGAAAAATTTCAAACAATCGATAGTTACCGGAAAATCGGAAGGTGCAATTGAGATAAGTTCTGATATCTACCCTGTTATAATGAGAAGCCCATATTGGCTTGATGATGTAATTGGAGCACCTGAGTGGCGCTTATGGCATATTCCTGCAAGTCATCAGGCATGTAAGTTTGAGGGTGCACCTGAAATGTATCAAACTAAATGGATGCCGGGTGTGCTTTGGTATCATGGCATGGTAAAAGATAATCAGGAGAATGATTACCCTTTTGCTTCTCCTGGTATAAAATATCCCGATGGCGCAACAATTCCAGGAATGAATTTTTCTCTGAAGCTGGAGGGCGAAACCGGGCTTTATACAAAAAAGTGGAAACGTTTCGCCGAATGGCGCATAAATGCCAGGGAAGTCGTGGTTCCAATACTTCCGGATTCGGAGTTTATTCGCACTTTGAGATTCAATAGAAAGTATATGATTGATGGAGTAAGATACATTATAGCTGAATTTAGATGCAATATTTCAAGCCATGGACCTGAACCCGGTGAGCTTACTATGCTCAGATTATAATGTCCTTTGAAAGCGGCTTCGACCGCTGTAAACTTGTAGAAAAATCACAGTTATGGTAACACCAGTCAAAGGGCGAGTCTCATCAAAATTTGGATACAGAATACATCCGATCACAAAGGAAAAAAAATCTTTTCATAATGGGGTTGATATATCAGCACCGGAGGGCACGCCGATCGTTGCTCCGGTTGCTGGTAAGATAACCGAATTCTGGACTCATGACAGGGGTGGCCATTGCCTCGCTTTGACCTCTGCAGATGGATTGTTGCGCTTCGGATTTGCTCACCTGAGTAAACGTTTTGTGAGTCGCGGGGCAGTTGTTAAACAAGGCGAACTGATTGCTAATGTTGGAAATACCGGAGTTTCAACAGGAGCTCACTTACATTTTACAATGAAAAAAAACGGATCATGGATTGATCCTCAGTTACACTTTAGTTTCTAAACTTCTTATGTTGCTCGAACTCTTTATTACAGCTCTGTCTTCAGGATCCGTTGCAAGTCTTCTGACCTGGTTATTTTCAAAGAAAAGACGTGACAACGATTTTCTTTCTGCACTGCAAAACTCAATTAATATTCTCACCGAGAATTACACCATCACCCTGAACAAGTTGGTAGAAGTACAGCGGCAAAATGCTGAATTAATAGCAGGCCAATTAACCATGCAGTCTGAGATCAACACTTTGAAAAAAGAGAACAGTAAACTGCTTGAAAAAATCAACGAATTAACCAAACTTTTAAAATCAAAAACGCAATGCGAAACATCACCACATTCATAATTTTAATTTTGATCGTTCTTTCTTCATGCATAACCTCCAGGCCTGAGCGATTGGAATCAAAAAGACAGCGCAAATGTGAGCTTGCCAATTATCGTTGGGGGTGTAATCTGTCTTCAGACAGTGTTATGATCATCCGGGAAACCATTACAGAATTGCGGGATACTACCATCTTTTTTTATGTGCCGGCTGATACTGTCAGTGATACTCTGTTTGTGTTTTTTGATGACAATGGTCTTGTAAATAGCAAGCCATCAACACTTGATACTGAGTTTGCCTCCAGCTGGGCACAGGTTGTTCAAGGTAAATTGTATCACGATCTTGTTCAAAAAGAAAAGGAGCTCGCGGCGACAATCAAGGATGCAATTCAAAAGCACTCTAAAATTGAGTACAAGGCCGTTATAAAAACTATCGAGAAGGAAGTTAATCGTTTAACCGGCTGGCAAAAGTTTTTTATAATTATCGGTAAAGTATTCTCAATACTTACCCTTTTCACGTTTGGTTATGTAGTGATACAGGTAATCAAATGGCTGAAGGAAATAGTTAAATGATTCCCTTCAGGAATTCAGGACGAAGGTTTACAACCTTTTGAGATTTCTCACCAAAATGCCTTCTTACATAATGAATCGTAGATTCAAAGCTAGTGTGACCCAGCTGAGCCATAAGTTCTGCCAAGGTTGCTCCGCTTTCCATTAAGATACCGGCTCCAGTGTGTTTCAAACTGTAGAATGAGTATTTTTCAGACAGTTTTAATATGTCACGATAAATCCTGAATTTACGATTAAAATGATTTTTGCCTATAGTTACAGGTCCCGGTTCTCCAAATTTCCCGAAAATGTAAAAGTTTGCATCAAACGCCAATAAGTTTGCATTCAGGATTAATTCTTCAAGAGCCAGGGGAATAGTTACTACCCGTTTTCTCATTTTCGCGTTATTGTCTGCAACATAAGCAGCTTTCCTGTGCAGGTCGATATCTTGCACTTTCATTAGCCTGAGTTCCTGCCCTGGTCTCAATAACAAGAAGAACTGGAAAAGGCTGGCGACAAGCATTTGTTTATCATGCAAGGCGACGTATTCGAGGTATTTTTTCATGTCCCGGTCAGTAATTGGCCGAGCTGCATTGTCAACTAACTTTGAAGCACGAGGGATATCATGAACAGGATTTTCTTTTATAAGTTTTGTCTTTAAAAAATATGCGAACATTGAGCTTATAAGTATGCGGTAATTTTTAACCGTGACCGAATCTAGTTTTCTCTTCTGTATCAAGTAAATAAAGTATTTTGTAATAATTTCATTGGTCAATTGAGACAAAAGAAGTTCACCATAACCGTTACTTTCAAGCCATAACTCAAACCTTCTGATTTTGGATTGATAGGTTTCATAGCTTTTCAAGCTCACGTCGCTTTTCTTGTAAGTAAGGAATTCCGAAAAGTATCTTCTTATTTGATTTTTATCTTTCCTGGTTCTGCCGGTAATAGAAACAACATTATGATATTCAACCTCATCTCTATAAATGACATTATTGCCGTCCCATGGCCGCCATCCTGATTTTAACTTATCAGTTAAATGAGAGATTATTTTTTTTGCATGTCCAGCAACCTGCTCAGGGCAGAGCTTCGCGAAGCCTTTATATACCCTAAATCTTTCAAGGCGATTGGTTTTAATGTAAAAACAACGGTACTCTACAAAATAGGTACCGTTATTAGAATCTACCAAATAGGGTAAAACGACATCAATTTGTTTTTCCATTTTTTCAGGTGTTCGAGCGTCCCCACGCCAAAACCTGCAGTCTGAAAAAACACTCCGGAGGTGTCTGAAAACCGGTTTGTTTTGTAAATCTCTGGAAAATAGAGTTTTACGATTACTTGTGCGGATGAAGGGACTCGAACCCCCACGTCTCTCGACACCAGATCCTAAGTCTGGCGCGGCTACCAATTACGCCACATCCGCGAAAAGCGACTGCAAAGATAGTATTTTTTGCTTTGTTCTGTTGCTGGCTGAATTTTTATTTTTTGAATTTAAATTCCCTCCGAAAAGTGGCATTTGTTGCTCCCTTTGTTCACATGCAATGCCGGTCAGTTGTGTAATATCCATGCCATTATCCATTCAACAATATGCCAAAACCCGGCTAAGCGGCATTTAGCCTCGCTGAGCTCCCTTCGGTCGGTTGCAATGCCTCCCTGCTAAGCGGCATTTGTAATGCCGCTTTGAACATTATTGAATTTGCAATTCAATTAAAATTTGCGGCTGAACCGTTGCAAAAAAGGCTATCTGTTGGTGTTGTTTCATGCAGTTGTTTTGATAATTGCAAATTATCCGGTGTTCAGAGGCTCCCTTCGGCCGGTTGCAATGCCTCCCTGCTAAGCGGCATTTGCAATGCCGCTTCGAACATCATTGAATTTGCAATTCAATGAAAATTTGTGGCTGATCGGTGGCAATATGTTGGTGTTATTTCAGGCTGCCGTCCGGATAATTGCAAATTATCCGGTGTTCAGAGCGGCATTGCAAATGCCGCTCAGCCGCAATTTGTTGCTCACTTCGGTCGGGTGCAATGCCGCTTTTAGCATCATTGAAATTGCTGTGAAATATCCATGCCACAAACCATTCAACAATATGCCAAAACCTGTGTTTAATTATTAGAAAATCTTTCATCATGAAACACAAACCGTTCTTTTTTCCACTCATAATAATCATCGTACTTTCGTTCGGATGCTCGAAAAAGTCAGAGAGTCAGCTGTTTATAGGCAATACGCCCATTGATACAAACACCATTGTAACAGGTATTGAAACTCCCTGGGAAATTCTGTGGGGACCCGATAATTACATCTGGTTTACCGAAAGGCCGGGCCGTGTGAGCCGCCTGAATCCCGAAACAGGCAATAAACAACTGATCCTCACCATTGAGGATGCATTTGAATATGGCGAAGCCGGACTTCTTGGCATGGCGTTGCACCCCGATTTCAGCAGCTCTCCCTGGGTTTATCTGGTTTATAATTACACCGAGGGATCTGCAATCAGAGAGCGGCTTGTGAGATACATCTGGAATGGTTCTGTCCTCGAACAAGGCTCAACGCTGATCAATAACATTCCTGCAAATTCATTTCACAACGGATCAAGGCTGGTATTCGGACCTGACAACAAATTATACATGTCAACCGGTGATGCAGGAAATACCTCCAGCTCGCAAAATATGAACTCACTGGCCGGTAAAATTCTCAGAATCAATCCAGATGGTACTATTCCATCCGACAACCCAAACCCGGCAAGCTACATATGGGCTTTTGGACTCCGCAATTCACAGGGGCTTGCATTTACTCCGCAGGGCTTTCTTTATGGTTCGGAACACGGACCGAGCAGCGACGATGAGTTCAACCTGCTTGAAGCTAACCGCAATTATGGCTGGCCTTCGGTAAATGGTTTCTGCGATCTTCCGGATGAAATTACTTTTTGTCAGGCGAATAATGTGAAAGAGCCACTTTACGCCTGGACGCCCACTCTGGCCGTTGCCGGAATTGACTATTACAACCATGCTGCAATTCCCGAATGGCAGGGCTCAATGCTGATGGTTGCGCTGAAGGCATCGAAAATGGTGAGCCTTAAACTGAGCGCCGACGGTCAATCCGTAACAGAAGTAGCCAACTGGTTTGATGGTTATTGGGGAAGGCTACGGGATGTGTGTGTAAGCCCCGATGGCAGGGTTTTTATCGCGGTAAGCAACCGCGACGGCCGTGGAACACCAAGGGCAGGTGACGACAGAATTGTTGAGATCGTAGCCAAAAATACCATAGGAGTAAATGATATTGTATCTCCTGAGGATGAAGTTAAAATCTTCCCCAACCCGGTGACTGACCAGGCAAGGGTTCAATGGGCTTCTGCTTCCGGCGATATAAGCTATCAGATTCTGAATCCGGCAGGAATTGTGAGTCGTATCGGCACTGCAACCGGGCCTGAGTTCAGTATTTTTACCCGTAATCTGAATCCCGGTTATTACATCCTCAGGGTAATCAGCCGCGGACAATCTGCTGCAGTGCCGTTTATGGTGATGTGAAACGTGTTTCATAGTAAAAATATCCTGTCGAAATAACTTCCCCGCTTGAGTACCTCATCCAAACGGACTTTCTGCAAACTAATGTTTCTTAAAAAACGAAAGTAATCGTCCCCTTGGTGCCTGAGTCTGGTCGAAGGCCCAAAAGGGGGAATAGAGGGGGATATAAAATGTGTCTTAAACGAGGAAGTTAATTTTTTCTCATAGTAAGATTAAACCGGGAAAACCGGTTTATCAATCCATAAAAAAAGCCCGCATCAGTGCGGGCTTTTTAAATATTTAAGATTCAGCTTATTTTACTGAAGCCATTTTTACGAAATCCTCATAATTCATTGATTTCACTTCTGTTGTCATTTTTTCTTTCAGAGTTGCCATCAGTTTCTGCTCAAAAATCTGGTCGTTAATGCGGCGAACATCCTCTTTATTTTTCATAAAAGAATCAACGATGCCATCAATACGCCTCATCATATCTTCGTCCATTTCGCTGCTGCCCGGTCTCTGGAAATAACCGCGGAATACATTTTTGATGTCCTCTTCCAAAACTTCAATTCCATATTCTTTGATCAGGCGGTTTTCAATCAGCTGCCAGCGCATTGAGCGTGCGTAGTCATCATAATGTTTTTCAATTTCTTCTGCTGTGGTTTTCTCCTGATTTACATCAACCAACCAGCGTTTCAGAAACTCATCGGGCAACTGAATGCCAGAACTTTCGATCAGAGCTTTTACGGCATCATTAAAGAATTTTTTGTCACTTTCAGTAACAAACGATCCGGCAGCATCTTTTTTGATCATTGCCAGAAGTTCAGCTTCATCAGCAATCTCAACGCCCGGATAGATTTTCTCAAACAAATCGGCATTTACTTCTGCCGGAACCATGCGGTTTACGGTGGTAACTGTAAAGTTGAAATCTGATTCCAGCTCCTCAGCGGCTTCCTTGTCAATGCCTAGCATTGCGGCTACATCAGTTGCATTTCCTGAAGCTTTCATAGGATTAAACTTCACAACATCGCCAGGTTTTACACCGATAAACAAAGCCTGAATGTCTTCATTTGCGAAAACTTCGGGTTTGATTGAACCTGTGCTTGTAATGCCATCTTCTTTCAGATTGCCTTCAGCATCCAGTTCAGCTAATTCACCTTTAAGCAGGTCGCCTTTTTCAGCTACTTCCACTTCGCTGAGCTCGCCATTGCGCTGGCGCAGATCTTCGAGGTATTTTCCGGCTGCTTCATCAGATATTTCAATGTTGTAATAAGGGATTGCAGCTATGTTTTCGAGCGAAATCTCAAATTCAGGGTTAAGTCCGAGATCAAAAAAGAAACTCATTTCTTTTGGCTCGTTAAAGTCAACTTCAGGAGTCATTTCCATATTGGGTAATGGATTGCCCAGTATGCTGAGGTTCTGCTCTTTGACAAAACTTTCGAGGGTTTCGCCAAGCAGTTTATTGATTTCATCTGCAGTAACTGCCTGTCCGTAAAGCTTTTTTGTCATCCCGAAAGGAACTTTACCCGGTCTGAAACCCGGCATCTGAGCTTTGCGCTGATAGTCTTTCAGCACTTTCATTACTTTTTCTTCATAGTCGGCTGGCGACAGGTCAATTTTGATGGTTGCGGTCAGGTCACCGGTGTGCTGCAGTTCAATATTCATTGTAAAATGTATAGTTTGATTGTTGTTAATTCATTTTCAACTCACTAGCCAATTTGCATTCAGTCCGGCTTTTGAGGGTGCAAAGGTAGAAGATTTTTTGAAATAATTTAATGGTGAGCGCATTGAAGATTTAATTGAGCGATAATTTTGAGGATAAGGATGAGGATGAGGTTAAGGTTGAGGTTAAGGTTAAGGTTAAGGTTAAGGTTAAGGTTGAGGTTGAGATTGAGGTTTAGGTTTAGAATCAGATCATCCTATTGGGTTTAAATATTAAAAAACATGAAAGGGGCAAGATGCTTTAACCTTATAAAACATTGAAATAAAGCACTTTAGCAACTCAATAAAAAATATATCCCAAATTGGGATTTATGGATTGTTTTTTGTACCTTCGCATCATGAGAATTATTGCATTTAGGACTTTGAGAGAGTTTTTTGAAAAATCAGAATACTCTGATTCCGAAGTTTCATTGAGAGCTTGGTATCATGATGCAAAAACTGCAGAATGGAAAAACTCAAATGAGTTGAAAAAGCAATATAAAAATGCAAGCATTGTCGGAGACGGAAGAATAGTTTTCAACATAAAAGGCAATGATTACAGATTAGTAGTTGCGATTGATTATGAATTTCAAGTGATTTTCATAAGATTCGTTGGTACTCACAAACAATAAGCTAAAATTGACTCTAAAACGATTTGATTATGGAAATTCGACCAATAAAAACAGAACAAGATTACAATACTGCCATAAGCAGGATTGAAGAATTGTGGGGAGCAAAAAAAGATAGTTCAGAAGGTGATGAATTAGACTTATTAGTGACCTTAGTTGAATCATACGAAATGAAGCATTACCCAATTGCACCGCCTGACCCGATTGATGCAATTAAATTTCGTATGGAGCAAATGGGGATGACTAATGCTGATATGGTAAAATACATTGGCAGTCAAAGCCGTGTAAGTGAAGTTCTCAACAGAAAGAGAAGACTGTCTTTGGGTATGATAAAATCCCTTTACAAAGGATTAAAGATACCAGCAGAAATTTTATTGGCTTGATTGACTTTAAAATCAGCATGATACAACATCATATATAAAATATTGGGATTTAGGAATTTATGTGGACATTCTGCCCCGAACCAACTTATTAAGGTTGAGGTTGAGGTTGAGGTTGAGGTTGTGCTTCGACAGGCTCAGCAACCGAGGTTGAGGTTAAGGATTTCGGATTGACCTAACAAGTTTTCTTTTTTAACTTGTTAGGTCTTCTTTTTTACTATTGGATTCTGATTTCAGACCTCTGACTTCAGACCACTGACTTCTGACTTCTGATTTCGGATTGAGGTTAAGGTTAAGGTTAAGGTTAAGGTTGTGCTTCGACAGGCTCAGCAACCGAGATCGCGGTAAAGAACATAAAAAACAACCTGACAGAATTATCCCCGTCAGGTTGTTCTACTCCTTCCTTCACCACAAAGAAAGGAGACTCAGACAAACGCACACACACTATTTCATTTTGGGTTTTCCTTCTTTTTCTGCTTCAGATGACACCAGCAGTGTGATGTTGAAAATCCTTGAGAATTCTTCACCTTCCGGCTTGTTTTTGGATGTATCGTCTGAAGGATGTTTTTCAGCGCCATGATCGTGATGGCCACCTCCTGATTCAGCGAGTCCCGGATAATATATCCCATTCACATGCACGCCCACATGATAGGCTCCCGGAACTTTGGTTTCGTGATAATGAATGTGCAATGGTCCGCCGTGGTGGCTGACTACTTTACCTTCAACATCAGTGATAAATTCAATCTCCTTCTGGCCGTTTTCAAATTCAGCCAGCAGCAGGGCAATGTCATACTTTTTCGAGCGTCTGCGCGATCCTTCAAGTCTTCTGATGATCTCCAGCACTTTTTCTTTGGGAAGTATCTTCTCAATATCGAATGCAGGAGAGATGATTCTTGAAAGTCCGTTCAGTGCCATTACGCTGCCCGTATTGGCACTTGATACAACATTGATATCCAGATCTTCACCCGGCTTCAGAAGCATGCGTTTTGCGCCAAGTTCCATCTTCAGGTTCGAACGGTTGTAGATATTAACAACCATACTGCAGGCTTCATTGCTTTTGTTGTTGGTGCCGACAGCCACATCGTCAAGTCCATGCCGAGCTTTTCTGAAGATGTTGCGGGTGGCAATTCTTCTTCCCGGATGCATCAGCAAACGCGAATAACGCTTGCCCCTGACTGGTCCGGCAGCGACCGGGAACAACAATTCACCCAATGCAGGCATCATCATTTTGTCCATATGCTTTGCCTTGTACGAAATCATCAGCTGCCATTTGCCCACCCAGCAATCCTTGCCTGTATTGCCCCGCTGTATTACCATTGACAAACGGCCGTTTGACCTGCGGCTGGTAACATGCGGCGACGGGCAGCAATGGTTGCAATGGTTTGCATGCTGATGCCCGTGTTCACTTCCATACAATACCTGATCGCCGGGGCCGTGAAGCATAAACGACCAGTTGCTGTCCTGGAAATCCATTCCCTGTGCCGTGATAAAAATGGCATCGTCGGCCGAGGTTACCGAAAAATCAAGATGTGTATGTTCCTCCTGGAAAAGTTCAAGAACCGGATCCAGCACATTGTTGAAATCTATGGCTTTGGCCAATGAATTTGAGTAAAATTT
The DNA here is from genome assembly GCA_002841995.1 of Chloroflexi bacterium HGW-Chloroflexi-8. Lineage (GTDB taxonomy): Bacteria > Chloroflexota > Anaerolineae > Anaerolineales > Anaerolineaceae > UBA6170. Next base: position 2,258 of record PHBS01000078.1, on the reverse strand, counting down.
ATCGATGGTGCCCGCGTTTTCGCCATGGAAAATCTGGTTAAACGGCAGTGTTTTGCCTTTTGCAACCAGCGAAGCCAGTGTGCCGTAATCCACATCAGCACCGGTACCAAATCCCATGGCAAAGATGGCGGTACGGTTAAAACTTCCGTTCGGAATTGAATTCATCGGCGATCCGGTGGTGAGTATTCCATCCGTAAGAAATGCGATGTACCGTTGTTCGTCCGAAGGATTTCCGGCAAACGGTGGCTCCACTATTGTGCTGTGAATATCGCTCAATGCATCGGCCAGCGGGGTTCCGCCTCCGGGTGTAAGTGCGGCAACACTTGACTCAAAGCTTGCCCGGCTGTAATTGGTTCCTGCTTTCACCAGCCCATATCCCGGGGCTGCAAACAGGGTGTTGAAATTGTTGCCGATCAGGCTGCGGAATGTTTTGATGCCTGCCATCACATATATGGCCCCGCTGTGCTGAATGGTTTCGCAGTCCTGCAGGAATGCCGATACTCCTCTTTTTGCAGCTTCCCATTTGGTGACATCAGGCGCTGCATTTACCATAGGATCAGGGGTCAGGCCAATCATACTTCCGGTTCGGTCAATTGCAATGCCGATGATGGCAATGGTATCATAGGTGTAGTCGAATGCTGCCCTGAAATCGAGGGTATCTGAATTGCGGATGACTCCCAGCGCATTGAAATTTGGCATGGGAATGGCGCTTGCTATGGAAGCATTGGTTCCGTAGCCCGGTGTTCCGCCTGTCCAGGGATAAATGATGTCGTTCAGGTGGTGTTGCGATGAACCGCCCACAGCCGGAAAATCATTCTGATGGCCATCCATCTGCCACATGGCCCACAACCGGTCAACGTTGCAATGGAGCAGATAGAAAAACGGATCGAAAGGCGAAACCGCCGCACTCGTCATATGCCCGCCGGTTCCGCCTATCCAGCCATGCATACGGTTGTGCATTTGATTGCCCGATGTTATGCCGCTTCCCGATTCCAGTGCATTCTGAAAATTGTGAAATGTGCCCATGGCCAGCGTTTCGCGTATATCATCTACTGTTGGCAGTGCTCCGGTATTGCCTGTGCGGCGCCTGAGTCCTCCGACATTGGCAGCCGGAAACATTCCGGGTAACCGCCATCCGGTTAAACCTGCAGGCCACCAGGCCGGTGCGGGGGTTAAATTGCTGCCAGTGCCCGGACTGTCAACTGCGAAATATCCCTGCTGTACTATGTTCCCCGAAGCTACGGTTCCGTTAGGTCCCAGAAAAGTATCCGTCATGATTGAGGCCGGGTCAGAAAAATCCCAATAGGGGATCATTACACCCGGAACATAGCTTTGCAGCTGCTGTTCAAGCTGATAGAGAAAATAACGGTGCCAGCTTAAAAATCCGTAAGCGCCGTTGCCTCCATGCCCGAAGTTAACATTGGGTGCTCCGGGCGCAAATGCACTTTGTATCATGCGGTGAATGGCATTGTATTCATCCCACCGGCCGTATTGACTGGCTGGCGGTGCCGCAGGATTAACGATATCGGCTTTCATCATTACACAGGCTCTTACAAAGTTTTCCCGTTCAGTGGCCGTTAAAAATTTTGCATTTTTTCTGATTCCCATGGTATGTGTTTTTTAAAAGGTTGGTAAAAAAGTGAATTGCCCTGACTGTTATTTCAGCCGGGAATAAACTGCCCTTTAAAGCAGCTGGAAATGAGAGGTGGCAGTATGCCCGCCTTTTTCAGGAGGGTAGGGAAGAGGTGTAAAGTGTAATGTAGTAGTAAGGCAATCCGGTTTACCCGGACTTTAGTAAATTCTTATTGACAATAAGCTTCACAAATTCTTTTACTCTGCCGGTGAAGACCGGATTAAATGCCTTTTTATTCAGACTTCAGGGCATTTGTGGTCCTTAAACTTATATAACCTGAGGAAGTAAAGATCAGGTTTGGAACTGATTTTCTGCAGAATATGCGGCGTGTTTTCTGTGTAATTTCAGTCAGCCTGCACGGCGATTTCTGCTCACCAGAATTAACCAACCCCGGTTTTAATACATTTGTTTTATAATATGGCCCTGTTTAACAGGAATTTAACATGTTTGAGGTTGAGGATGAGGATGAGGATGAGGATGAGGTTAAGGTTAAGGTTAAGGCTAAGGCTAAGGTTAAGGTTAGAGGATTAGATCCTATGTTTGCATTCCGCTAAAAATGCACAAGTCAAGGAGGATTGATTAAATTTGAAGTGTACAACAAAAAACCTCCAAGACTTATGCAAAC
>PHBS01000235.1 GCA_002841995.1 Chloroflexi bacterium HGW-Chloroflexi-8 | reverse complement strand
CATTGTTTTGCATTTTTCGAAATTGGTATTTTTATCGATAGGGATTTCTTTTATGAATGCAGTCGTTGAATTTTCACCGGAAAAAGCCTGGCAAGCAGCCGTCGCCAACCTCGAATTGGACATGTCGCGGGCGACTTTTAGCACCTGGGTAAAACCAACCCATCTGATGGAATTTTCAGATGACACTTTTGTTATCGGCTGCACCAATACTTATGGCCGGGATTGGTTAACGGATCGACTGACCACCACCTTGCAGCGGTTCCTTACCGGTGTCTTAAACAGAGAAGCTAAAGTTAGTTTTGTAGTATGTGACCAGGAAGTTGATGAGGAGGATCTCGCTCAGGAAGAAAATCAAGATCAAGAGGATAACGAGGAAAATCCCATTGATCTGGATATCCACTATAGCTCTATCCGGAATATTCTGCTGGAACCTGGTCGGGTAGTTCGCTTACCAGTATATAACTTGCGTTGGCTGCCGTATGTTGGTTCGCAAGTTATTTACCTAGTGATGGCATTGTGGCAGGAATATTATCTGGCGAGTAGCGGAAAAGGACGAAAAGGAAGTTGTAAAGTTTCAGTACGGGCTGAGCGGATTTGTCAGTGGGCTGGGATCAGCCGGGCTCAGTTTTTTCGCATATTACAAACTGTTAGCAGCCTGGGATGGTTTACAAGAAAAATTGACACCGATCATGAAGTAGATAAGCGCTCTGGAAGGGCCAAAAAGTCCTCCAACAAATATGAACTATATGAATCCCCGCTGACACCTGGGGACGCCGAAGACTTGAAGACTTTTTTGCTTGCTCATGGGATACAAGATTCTCCTCTGTCCGCGTTGCAATTGGCGATCAACGCCAATCCCAAAGAAATATTCCAATATCCTGTTCGACAACCTTCGGAAGACTTCAGCAAAATGATTCCACGTCATCAGACTGTTCAGGATGTCATCAGAGAACTGGTTGGGCACCGACTCAATGGAGAGCTTGGTAACCTGGCGGACCAACTTGCTGATCGCCTGGTAACACAAGGAGATTTCATCCTGGTCACCTGGTACTTCCTGAAACACTGGTTGCCCATGCTGGGCGCAGATGCCGCCATGTTTATTCTGATCTTGCGCAATCTGTCTTACTTCAATGATGAGACTGGCGAGATTCGAGATGAGGTCTGGATGGATGGCGGCTATGAAGCCATCGCTAACCGGTTAGGAATCAACAACCCTCGAGTAGTGGCGAACTGGCTGCCTGTCAGGATAGATCGAGGGAAACGAAAAGACAAATTGAGTGAACGCACAGTTGAAGAACTTTCTCGCCGGCAACGACTACAAGACTTGCTGAGCTTGTTTGTTGAACGCACCGATCACCGGATCAATTCTGATGGCAATTACAGTTGGAAATTCAAGGTGCAGCGGGTCGACTCTCTCATATCACAACACCAAACAATCCAACAGGCTACTTCGTCTCTTTTTGTGAAATCAGAAAGTCTTTGTGTTCAGGACGAACTTGGTTCTTGGATCAGTTACCTGGGCAATGATTGTTTTGAGACTATCAAAACGGAGCCAATGGTTGTTTTGAGACTCTCAGATTTAATCAAGGATTGTTCTGAGACTCTCAAGAGCATCCTCAATGATTGTCTTGAGACTCTCGACTTGCAAGCCAATGATTGTTTTGAGACCCTTTTAAAGATTCTCAAAAGCTTTAAATATTCCCTGAAAGATAAAGATAACTCCTCAACCCAAGATTCTTCGAATTCGCGAAACGATCCTTCGAGCCAATCGGTGGCGGTGGTGACTGATTCGAAGGGAAATTGGTCTTTGGACAAGCTTTTAGCTCGCGCAGACAAGAAAAACCGGTCTGTTCTGATCGAGCAAGAAATGAGCGCATTGCCCTTCGTATCCTGGATAATACATGCCGCTTCCCAACCCGGCATCCAGAATCCGTATAGTCTGGCCATCGCCAAGCTGAAAGAAAATCCTGGGATCAGTGCCGGCGGCGCCAGTGATCGCCTAGCTGCTATACCACCTCGAGAACTTGTTCGTCTGATTGAGCATTCATTCTCGTTTTATTCTCCATCCGATCGGAACTGGCGGATGCTTTTTGCGGAAGCGAAAAGGGATCGAATACGGCTCCTGGGAGATTCATTGGGATTGGTTATGGACATCGAGGAGGAAACAGGTTGGATAAGTAATTAGGTTGAGCATAGCCTTCAATGGCTTTCGTATTCAAACAAACATTCATGAAGAGGAGAGTACAAATTATGGCACAAGGCAATCTAACATGGCAGCGTGGCGACATCACCGGGGATATCTA
>PHBS01000077.1 GCA_002841995.1 Chloroflexi bacterium HGW-Chloroflexi-8 | reverse complement strand
GCCCCGGATGCATCCGTTGTGGCATGCATCGTCATTGCATCTCGCATGCGTTCCTGGGCTGCTGTGTATTCATTTGCTATCTCAATTGCAGATGCTCCAGACTCTACTTGTTTATTGAAGAAATCAGTCCAGGTATTATCAACATTTTCCGCACCTTCTTTGTTGGTTTTTACAATAAACTCATTCCAGGCAACTCCAATTGCAACCGCAGAAGCAATTGCGGTTGCCGCCAACGTAGCAGCTCCAGCCAATGCAGTGAACCCAACAGTTCCTAAAGAGCCAGTCAAACTAAGCCCTGACCCAAGTCCTTGAACAACTTTTGATGCTGTACCAAGACCGCTAACTAACCCCCCGCCCAACTTCATAATTCCACCCAGGCCGGTCATCATAGGTCCGGCAGCAGCCGCCATTCCAACCAGTGAAATAATACCTTTTTGAACCTCAGGAGATAAATCGCCGAATGCCTGTACTGTTTCCCGTGCAACTCCAATCAGGTCTTTTGCAATCGGTAAAATCACGTCTGATAAATCCGCGCCTAATGCATTAAGTTCATCCTTTAAAGCAGAGAGTTGACCTAAGGCTGTTTTTGCTTGTTCAGCCATCAATCCGCCAAAGTTTTTCTCCATTCCTGCCAATATGTAATCAATTGCGTTTCCGGCCGGAATCAATCCTTGCTCGGACATTTTCATCACTTCTGCGGTAGTTAATCCCATTGCATCCGCCAGGTACCGCCATGCAGGAATACCAGCCTCGGTAAGTTGCATCATTTCCTGCGCGGAAACTTTCCCTTTTGCTTGCATCTGACCCAACGCCAGGGTGATACGATTAATACCGTCTGAACCCAAACCCAATCCGGCAGTTGCATCACCAATATCTGTAAGCATTGGGATAACACGCTCAGATTCAAAACCGAATGCCATCATACGCCGGGCTGCATCCTGTAATTCCATGAATTCAAATGGCGTCGCTTTTGCGAAGTCACGTAATTCATTCAAGTAGTCCCCGGCTTTTTGAGCGGAACCAAGCATGGTTGTAAATGCAACTTTGGATTGCTCCAGTGCTGCTCCAACGCCAAAAATTCCTTTTGCAGCTAACAGTGCAGGCACTGTGATACCCAGTGTTAACTTGGTACCGGTTACCATCATCTTATTCCCGTATGAATTTAGATCCTTACTAAATTTATCCAGTTCTCTTTTAGCCGGATCGGAAGTCGCACCGATTTCAATGAACATGGAAGCGATTTTTCCAACAGAAATGGTCATTTACTCTCCTTTCATTCGGGCATGGTTTTGTATTTCAAAATCAATTTCTCCAACCTCACGCCAAATAGCAGGTGCTTTAGCTAAGTCCCACGGTGCTACATGATACATTCGCGCAATCTTACTGAGATAGAGATATTCAATTAATTCTGGAGATGGTGAGTCAAACAAATCAGGCGCTGTTATCCAGCGCATCAATCTTTTTTTTCGTCGTCTCCAACTTGCATATCTTTCGTTATAGCGCTTGAAATTTCTACCAGAAACTGGGTCGGAAGCTGTCTTAAGGTAGCCTCAGTAACTTCAAGCGAATTCCCGTCATCATCTACTAAATCCCAAGCCGCAATTGCTTTTTCGAGTTGTTTTGGTATATCTAAACTTTCATCGAGGAATTCGGGGGTAATAACGTTTATGTGATATGAAATTGAAAGTACTTCTCCTTGAAACTGGATATCCAGTTTTTTGATCTTTTTTTGCAAATCAGATAGTTTAATCATTGTTCTCCCAGTGACCTATAAGGTTTGAACATCAGTAATAATGTCCAATTGAAATGCTTTGCCCCAGGTTGCATCATGTATCACGGCCATTGTGTACTCCATCGCATAAATTCCTTCCTGATCTTCGAGTTTTCCAACGTTCGAAATTTGTGCAGGGAAATCCAATTGCAGGTCGTAATAATAAGTTGATGCAATCAATGCCCCGGTTGCCTTGATCCGGCACCACTTGGTCGCACCACTTCGCATCGTGGCAAGCAATCCCATTCCGACCGTATCAGATGCGAGTTTCAATTTAGCTTCAAGTTTTGGTTCTTTTTCTACAACCACCGGTTCATTACCTACTGGCCATGCCAGGTTGATTTTGTCAGTCAATCCCCAAACAAGACTAAACCCTCTCGTCATTGCGGATGCTCCTGCCAATCCGGCTTGCGTATCAGCAATATAGAACTTCAAATGCGCTGGAAGAATGGGTTTAGGTGTCAGGCTGGTAGGAGCTGCAGTTAATGTAATTCCGGTTTCCATTGGTCCACCCAAACCACTGCCAGAAAAAGAAACTTCAGAGCGGTTGAAGGTAAGCTCTAAACCGGCCAATCGTACATCTTTGCTTCGCCAGGCACTGTTTGCATCCCCCTGTTCAATCGTCAACGACTTTCCGGCATCCTCACCATCCGTATCACTTAAAAAAGTCCACTTATAGGCAGTAGTAGCACCTTGTTGCGTTGGTGTTGGTTGGCTGAGTAGCGAGGCTAAAAGATAAAGTATTTCGTTATAAGTCAGTTTTCCGGTTACGTCCACAGCGGACCAATCCTTGTTTACTGTAACAAAAGATGGATATTTATTGCCGGATGCGGTAAATTGATCAGCTTCGACAGATACAGATGGAATAACACTGCAAGCCAAAAGTTTCTTATCTGCTGGTACAGCAGTCCCAACTAAGGATTGGATACCGATTTGAGCGGTTTGAAAAACACTTGCTTTTTCTCCCATGATAAACTCCTATTGTGTAAAAATTCTGTAATAATGCCCCAGGTGTTTGTAATATTCGCCGGATTCAGTTTCGGAATATCGAAACTCCTCTTCCTGAACGGCACCGATTACACCTGTACCTGAAGCTTTGTGGATTATGGATTCAATCAAGCTGACAATCGGTGCAAGCGTTGAATAGTTTCTACCTTCGCCAACCGCCTTGATCAACCAAACTTCATCCATCATGATTTTGTCCACGGAATTGTTGGTAACAGGACTTCCGTAAACAAACTGGAATACAACGTAGGGAAATACAGTATTTTGTGGTGCTTCATCAATAAAAACCCGGTTCCCGATTAATGCTTGTAATTCAGCATTCACAGTAAGCATTGAAACGATCCATTGATCAGCACTAATCACACTCATCTTGCAAGCCTCTTAAAAAGCTCTCCGATTGCTGTTTTGAAGATCGGCCATGCATGCTCTGCAGCCGGTTTGAGAAAAGGTCGCGCTGCCATTTTACTTGTACCAAGTTCAAGATTAACACCATACGCTGCCCCAACATTGATCCTTGCACTACCCACCTTTACTTTTTGTGCCTGAATTGAGTTTGCCAGGTGCCCGGTATCGATCGCCGGAGGTTCACTAGGTGCACTTGCTTGGTGAACTATCTTTCCACGCTGGTATAATCTCCCGTGCTTCGCGCCTGCCATTGAGTTGACAACATAGGCCAGAATATCATTTGCAATTTTCTGTACAATATTATCAGTTTCTACTGGCAGGCGCTGGATCAGTTCAGGGATCCGATTATCTGTGATCGTAACGCGCCACTGGCTCATTTCACCTCAATGCAAACAACACGTAAAGCCGTATTATGGCTTTTCCGAACAATACCGAGAATTTGAAACTGCCGGCTATTAATCTGCAGTTGGCAAGTTTCGTCAATTACAGTTTCACTCGGTAAAAAAACTGTGTATCCAATCACGTTAGACATTCTGGAAGCAATTTCCTTCTCTTCAGCAGATTTTCCAACCGAACCAATCCGTCCATTCACAATCGATGTTGTTTGCCATACACCTGTATCTCCACCACCGCTATCCGGGTTGGTAGCCAAATTCTGAACATAAACCGTCTCAGGCATATTTTCTTCACGTACCGCCCGGATGTCATCCAGTTCGGAATCAGTTATCATTTACACCTCCATGTCTTTCGGATAGTTGTACGGGTCATTCAAAAACTCAATTGTTTGGATGCTTGCAGAATAGCCAAACATTCCAATTGCCATACACTCGGACAATATCGAAGTGATGGCTTTATGAACATGATCAACCATTTGGGATCGGTGATAACTTTCTCCATCGGCAGAAACATCGTACACAGCCGCAAGCTTGTTGGCTGCCATTTGAAAAGCGAATAATTTTGCCAGGATCCGTACTTTGCGTAAATCTGAAACCGATCCAATATCTTGAACGCCAAGTTCTAAAAGGACGTCATTGACAGCTTCCTGGTACGCACCAGCATCACCTACCGGGTTTTCCAATTTCAAAACTTCGGCAACTTTGCCGAGTTCGGAGTGCATATACTGACCAAGCAATTCTTCGGTGTATGCAACTGGTAATGGCATGATTACCCTCCGGAAATCTCATTCGTCAGCGTAAAAATCCGGCTTTCGATCGCTTCCAAAACTGTTTTTCGGTTCTTCAGTTTCGCTTCTTCTTCCTTCAGCCAATCCAGTTCTGCAATGTTATCCATCGAATAAATCTCTTCGATCAATTTTTTTGCAGGCATTTCAAGGATGGACTGGATGTCCTCTATGGAAGGAACATTCACCGAAAAAGAGTCAGCTTTTTTGGCCTCAACCAAAAAAGATAAAAGGTCTCCCATCGCCTCTATCCGTTGCATAGATTCAACTGCCTTATCTTTACTGGTTGTGGTCAATCGTTTCAGAATCTCTTCTGGGACCTGGTACTTTTCACACACCTGAGGTGCCTGATCTTCAATCTTTGTCAGAGCTTTTGCGTTTCTCTCAGCTAAAATTTGAATATTCATAAATACTACTCCTTTTGTACTCTCATGGAATTGGGGGGGTTGCAATTTAATTATGTTTATGTTAAATTACCTTTAGAGGTAAAAAACAGTGGACAATTCACCTGAACCAATTCCAAACTTAAGTCAACGTGACATTGATAGATTTTGGTCACGGATTTCCAAAAGCGACGATACCGATTGCTGGACATGGGAAGGAAGTACCTTCCGAGGTGGTTACGGTCAATTTAAAGCGCAAGGACGCAATCTTAAATCTCATAGAATTGCTTATTTGCTCTACTATGAGGTTGACCCTATGGATCAATTTGTTTGCCATCATTGTGACAATCCTTTGTGTTGTAATGGAAACCACCTTTTTCTTGGAACAAATTCTGATAATATTCTCGATAGCCGCGATAAGGGCAGGTTGAATACTGCATCTGGCGAAAAACATGGTTCGAAAACAAAACCTCTGAATTGGGCTCGGGGAGAAAAGATAAACACTTCGAAATTGACGGCAGAGGAAGTTCTTGAAATCCGAAAACTTTATCAAGATAGTTTTCATACTCAAGAACAATTGGCAGAGAAATTCAATGTAACCAGAGAAGCAATTAGTAGAATCATTCTTGGTAAAAGCTGGAGACATCTTGTTCGAGATAATGAACGTGTTTCCTTGTCTGATGCTAAAAGGAAGGCGTTGCCTGGAGAAAAAAACCCCAGTGCAAAGTTGACCGAATCTTCCGTAATACAAATTCTCAAACTGAGAAAAGAGGGTTTTTCTGCTATAGAACTTGCCTCTCAATTCGGTATTACAAAAGGTATGGTTTACCATATCCTTTCTGGTATTGCTTGGAAACACGTTCATAAGATTCATACTTCCTAAGCCGGTAACGGAGCGCTGTAATTAGCAGGGATCGCGTATGCTGCATTTCCAATGCGCATGGCTAGCGCAGCCACACGATCAGAGACACCAAATCCGGCATAGCGAATGAACCGTTTGACAATATGGTTACCGTCAATATCAGCACGTTCAGGGAATAACCCCTTCAAGCTTGGAGCAGGGTATTCACGCATCTTCAATGGTTGTCGTCCAAGAACCTTTGCAATCATATAATTGCTTGGAATGGCACCCCATTCAACCACCCATACACCGCTTTTCGTTTTACCCAAAACGGTATCACCTGGACCTGCAGAAATCATTCCGGATAATGTGTCACTGGCATTGCCGGAGCGAATATCAGGATCATCCTTGTCAACAAATTCTGTCAATCCCTGAATGGTGCTGACCAGATCACTGGCAACATAAGCCACAATCGGCAAGTTCATATTCGAAGGATGCTCGTGCAGCTCTGCTTTGATAGTCGGGAATGGATTGGATCCATCAGCAATCGCAGCCGCTTGCGCCAGATAATGGTTATCTACAGCAGAAGCAGCAATGCCTTTTCTGGTGAATTTCACTGCATCATTGTTTGCCAAAGGCTGGATAGTGATATCCCCCAAACCCTTCACGCCAAAAGCACCGCCGGATTTGTCATTGAAAGTCCAGGTAGTATTGGTCAATAAGGCAGCCAATGCATGCCGGACAATCCAGTTTGCATCACGCCGCAAAGAATCGGATGTAAATCTATCCGCTTCTTCCACGGTCATCAACTCGCGGGATACCCGATCGTCACCCCAGGCAGTACCGCCACCCTGAATAGGATAAGCCACCTGGTAATTACCCGAAGGTAATACCGGGAGGGGGTTCCCGTTGTCATCCAGTGGCTGCAAAGTACCATCCCCTGGTAATTCGATTTGCTGCATAGCTAATTCGGTTGTTTCTGCAAACTCACCTAAAACAGCACTGGCGACCCGGTTATATTCTTCCACACTAAGGCGAATTGCATCCCAAACACGTTGCACACCTCCATTGATTCCGGAGATACGCTGGTTGTAAAGGTCAGCAAGGCCTAAAAATCCGTAATTGTTTACATTTGCCATTTCGTTTCTCCTTATTCAATGTTGACGCGTAAAAGTTTATCTGGGGCAGTATTAGCCCACCCGGGTATAACCTTGCCAACGATGGTTGATACGGTACCTGCAGAATCAGCCAATGTACCGGCTGTATCCGAAAGATACACAACAGCCGCAAATGCCATTCCGACCAGAGCCTCACCGACATCCAGGATGGATGCGCTTTTTACTGCAGTCAGCGTTTCACCACTTTTGACAGTGGAAAGCGCAACATGCAGATCGCCAATATTTGCGGCCAGAGCCGCATTTGCCAATACCCACTTGCCGGTGGTGGCATCTGGACGCACAGCTTGACCGGCAGCGATGTCTGCGCCGGCTGGAAGTGTCATCTGATGTTCATCCCCGCCTTTCACAAGATGTGTTTTTGAAATCGTTAAATCTGCCATAGAATTATTCTCCTAAGTTAAAAAAAGTTTCGTGTATCGCGGCTAAATTTATCTTTAGCCTCTTTGAGCCCTTGTTCTGTTCCGCTTCCATTTGCTGGTGGTGTTGGTGGAACGCCATCCGGTGATTTTTTCAAAACAGCTTCTTTGTTGACCGCCAGCCATTCCAGTTGTTCAGCTACATCCAATTTGTCTAAAAGTTTGATGATTGGATCTGGTAAACCGGTCCGTTGTGTTTCAAGGTTTTTGGTGAGGGCATCCTGGTACCGTTTCAATTGTTCCTGCACAGAATCAAAGCTTTCAACCTTTTTTAAAATGTCTCCCAGCTCTATTTCCCGTTGTTTAGCAACTTTTTCCCATTCACCATTTTGTTTTGCAGCATCAGCAGCCGCATCAGCTGCCGCCTTTTTCTTGGCTTCTTCGGACTTTTTGCTTTCACGTTCCAGGCGGTCCTTCAACAGTTCATCAACTTTTTTTTGAAACTCGGCTTCGGTAGCAAACGTTATTGCGGCAGCAGGTGGGTTTCCGTTGTTTGAATCAGATTGTTGTGTCTGCTTCCCGGGGTCGTTCCCCGTGCCACTTGCAGCAGTTTGCTTGGCAGGATCAATAGAACCGGATCCGGCTCCATCGCCTTTCCCATCATCTGGCTTTCTATAAAACACTGGACGAAACATCATTGACATTACAAATCTCCTTTGTTCACCTGAGTTTCCCGCCTTTCAGTTTGCGTATTTGGGGATTTAGATAAATAAAAAAGCGCTTCGACAGTCGATTAAAACTGTCGGAGCGCTCATCTTCCGAGATCCACCGCACAAGTTCAGCAGTGGCAGCCTAAATTATGAATTCATTTTAGCAGAACAAATAATTATTTACAACTAGGTAAAAAAGATAATCATTAATAGTTGCTGTAAAATTTATTTCTCTGGGCGAATACCAATCAGCACTTTTTCCACAACTCTGTCTTTGATCGGGAATTTAGCAATCACAGAGGAGCCCTTCGGAATAGCGTTGATAATTGGAATCAATTTTTTGTCTATTACAGCAGCATACATCCAGACCTGTTTCGGAAAACGGTGCTTGCCGCCATCTAAAGTTGCCATAAAAACTTTACTGAGAACGATTTGATTTGTTTCAGGAAAGAAGTTGTTGAAAGTATATTTTGATTCGTCCGCATTAATCATTTCAAACCTCGCAAACGATCAAGTAAGCTGGGCAATGAATCAATATTTTCGCCTGATCCGCCTGTTTCAATATACTCCATTTTTCCAAGATTGAAAAGTTGCTTATCTTTAGTAAAAGTGCTATTATTGAAAAGAGTCATTGGTGTATTCTGCCCATAAGCACACCCAGTAGGGAAGGTTGAGATGGTGGGCGGTCTCAAATGGCTCTTTTTATTTCTTCCAAATAAATCTTTTCAACGACTTGTTTGCAATCCAACCTGGAATATGCTACTATATAAACGACCTGAGGTGAGGAAAGCGCTTCTCATACCTGAAATATTGGAGACGCCGGTTTGCGACGGTGTACGGGTCGATTAGCCAGCACAAGCTGGCTATTTTTTTGTAGTAATCCACCTTTGTTTTAATAAACCATTAGTAAAAAAAAGTCTTTCTTCGGTGCGAAAACAAGTAACAACAGTATTATTTGCTTGAGAATGGGGAAAGCTGACCACTACTACCAAATACGGTTTCAATTGATCCGAAATTCTTATTCCATGAGCTATTGTATAATTTCCATGTTCTTGAAGTCTTGGTAAACTTTCTATAAACTCAGGATTTGTTATCGCTCTTATTAGTTCGGATGAGTTGTTTTCAATCCATTGTATGTCACCTTTATGCTGCCTGGCAATGTGAGAATATGATTGTCTAACAAAATTAGTGTTTCTGGCCAGTAAATTGTCTCTTCCTGGCGTTGATGATTGGAAGTATTCTTTAAGGTCAATTGATATGCCAAGTGCAACTGTATTCTTAAATTTGAAATTTATTTTCGCATCTGGATTATTTACTTGAAAATCGTTCCTATACTTTTTCAACAATGCATTTCCATCCAACCCCAAATCGCTCAAGCTCTTCTCATACCGCATCGTTCCCCATTTTGCAGATCGTTTCCTACCAACCAGATCCGGAAGTTTGATTGCACCATTCCGAAAAGCAATAAACTTTGATGGTCCTAAAATTGCTAACTGTTGATGTTCTGTAAGCTTTCCGAATGCGGTTACACCATCTTCAATTTCATTTCTGAATTCTTTTATTCCGGGAAACCCAATCTCTTCCCATGTTTTTGTATTTGGTAACATAGAACAATTGTGTGTTATAATACTATTGGAGGTGTACCATCCTGCCTTAGTTTGGAGGTTATAAACATGGCCCGTAAAATCAATTTGGTGAATCTCGACAACGCGGTCTTCCGCTATATTTCCGGTGAATTGCTCGACCCCATTCGCAAATCGATGGGCATCGACTTCTACACCCTCAAGAACGCTCTTTCTAAAAGAGGCATCCCGCTCCGTACTCGAGGAGAAGCCAATATGCTTGCTCGCGGTGGACCAAGAGACACGAGCAACGTTAGGCAGCGGTACGAGGCAGGCGAAAGCCTTGCACATATCATGGCATCCATGCGAATGGACTCCAGAACAATTCGCAGGTTGATTATTGAACAAGGTGGAACTATTCGCGCAAAGGGTAGTAAACCCCCCCAACCAGAACCGGAATGGGTTAAACCCGCTATAGAGCGCTATCTGGCTGGCGAAGGTCTTATCAGCATTTCTAAATCGTTGCATGTTGGTAATAAAACGTTCAAGCGTATTTTGAATAGACACAACATCCCTATCCGCGACTCCACCGAAGGTGCGGCTCTTGCTATTAGTCAGCTTCCACCGGAATGGCACGAACAGAAAGGTAAAAAGATTAGTGAAATTCATTGGGAAAAACGAGCGTTGCCAGATCAGGAAATTGTCAACCGTTATCTTGCTGAAGAATCTGCCAACAGCATTGCATGTTCGTTGGGTATCGGTCGCTCTACGGTAGAACGTAGATTGATTGCGCTTAATATTCCACTTCGTACCAACGCTGAAGCAAATCGGATTATGATAAAAAATACTCCTATAGAAATTCTTCGCAGCCGCATAAAGGTAGCGCAGGAAAGTTCCCGTGGAAGAACGATCACAATGAAAGAAAAAATTGCTCGGGCTGCCACCCGACAAGCCAGGGCTACGCACCAATCCGCTGCTGAGATTTTGTTGGCTACTTGGTTGGAAGAGAGAGGAATATCGGTAATTCCTCAACAGGCCGTTGGTCCGTATAACGTGGACATCGGAGCCTTTCCCGTCGCCGTGGAAATCTTCGGCGGAGGTTGGCATTTCGTCCGAGACCATTCCAAAAGATTTCGCTACATCTTCGATCAAGGCTGGCATTTGATAATCATTTATGTCGATGGTAGGCGCAGTGTTCTCACTCCTGGTGCTGCGGATTACATAGTCTCCTTCTTTGAGGAGGCCACCCGCAATCCATCCATTGACCGTGAGTATAGGATGATTTGGGGTGAAGGAAAGGCTTATGCCGCTGGCGGTTCTGATAGTGACGAGCTGGCCAGTATAATACCTCACAGAGGCAGCCACGGGCGCCGGCCCAGAGACGATAGTCCCTGCCGGAAAACACCTGCCGTTCGGATGATCATCTAATCGCTCATCCAGGCTGTGTTTTGTTCCATGTAAAGCAAAACATGCAGAACACGTGCGTGAGCTTAAATCTGAAATCCAAATCCATCCATTAACTACATTCGAATTAGATTGGAAACTTCTTCTGGTACTTTCTCTGTATGCCCGCAACTGCTCCGTTCTGGCAATGCGTAGTGCCCGTACCAGGTTGTTCCCCAACTCCTTGCGTATATTCCTTGCCACCTGTCTTGGATTCAATCCAAGCGCCAACCCCTGGACCATCTTGTCAGCAACTGCTTGGCCGGCATCACCCACCAACTCATTCAACAAATCTCTCAGTGGGCTTCCATCATGCAGAAATCCGACCAGATCTGTAAGAGCATCCACGGCCAATCGATTGAAAGTAAAACCGGCTCCTACTGGAGGAGTTCCAAGTCCAAGTCGGATCAATTGCTCCGAATGTATTTGTGCTTGTTCAACCAAATAGAGCTGCTCAGAGCGAATACTCGCATTTGCATAATTGGCAAATAAGCGAATTTGTTCTTCTGTCTGTGCCCGTAATCCGGCTAGCCTATCATATTGATATACCCACGTAGCAGATCGTTCAGGATCCGAATAATACGATCGCACAAGCTGCTGTATTTTCCTGTCCAGTTCTTTCCAGATACCACCATAATAGCGCACCATTTCACTGGCAGCAGCTCGTTCACGCAAAAGTAAGTCTGACCGGAATTTATTTGCGGTTTTGAAAATCTTACCTTCAGCCATTATTTGCCTTTGTCAAAATTGGAGAGGATTTGTTCACCAAGATCGGAATCCTCATCCTTTTTTTGTAAAGCCTCCAAATCCGGATCGTAGCCTAATTTGGACAAATTGGTTTTTCTCGAAACACCCAGGGAATCATCCATAACCGCAATTTCCCGTTTCTCTTTTTCCGAAAGAGGAATAATCTCCCGGTCGGCAAATATATGATCGAAATCACCAGCTTCATAATTGCCAAGATTTTTAAATATTTCCATCCCTTGCGCCATACTTAATGCCATTTCATCAGCTCTGATCAAAGCAGTTTCTGCATTACCCCGAGCTTCTAAGGCTTTATCCACAGCGTCTGAAAGCAGATATCGAATCGCAATACCAGATAAATCTTTCCCCTGTTCGCGCAAACGATAATAGGCCATTTCTGGTAGATCTCGCTCCAGTTCCAACATATGCGCATCGAGTATGGCTAAAGCATCGGAATAATGCAAATCTGGTACCAAAGATTGCAATTCGCTGTTTCCAGGCAGCCTGGCAACTTTAGTCCCGGTGCTGATTTTTATAGTACTTTGATCGTCTGCAGTCCGTGATTCGCCTAAATTCAGCGTTGGAGCGGGAAGTGGCCGGCCAGAAGAATCCATGCCGTTTGCACGAATTGCCCAGGTCACATCATTGAACCTGTAAAGTAATTGATGTAACCTGGTGGCCATGCGATTTGCTTCATCAATCTTATCCAATGCATGGACAAAACATCCGGCACCTCTTGTTTCACCAATATCCTGAAATTTGGCATGAACGATAGGAACAAAGTCAATCCCAAAAGCAGTAAAAGACTTTTGTGTAATTGGAGTTCCTAATCGGTTTTCAGATGTTCCAGGTCCTTTTTCAGATTCCCAAACTCTGAATAATTGAGTGTTTTTATCCCAAATCTCCGTGTGATAATAGTTGGTGATTTTCCCGTTATCCGTTTTTATTTGCGGGATATCGATCCTGATTTTTGTCACATAATTCCGGTCATCTAATTTCAATTCGGTCACATGCGTTGGTTTGATGTTTTGGAAGTAAACCTGAGAAGCTTTACCATCCGAACCATTGCGGGAAGCTACCTTGATAAAACCATCCCCAAAAAGCGAGAACCATCTGGAAAATACCTGCTTCATGCTTCCAAAGTTGGACCATTTCCAGATTTGTTCAATAGGCTCAATAATTTTAGTGTTCTTTGCCACAATTGGCAGTGCTTTGGGTAATGCTCCAGGCCAAAGTTTGGATACATAAAACTCTACAGTTCTATGCGCTGGATTCCGAAGTCCAGACATGCCCTCTGTCCATAATCCTTCTGCAATCAGATCTTGCTGGAGCAGGGCATATACCCCATTGTTATGGTAATAAAATTCCAGAGCAGAATAAGTATCTGCAATGGAAAATTCTTTATCAATCACTTCTTTCGTTGGGGCTGTTCGTTTGATAAGCGTATTCATTTAACCTCCTAATTTTGGGCTTTGCGAGTTTCATAACCGGCTGCTAATAAATTCTCTGTGTACAAAATCAATTGAGAAAACGCATCTACTTGATCCTTGAATGTTGATCCGGGAAAATCAAATAATTCATCTTCGAAATCAATCAACCAGGGTACCGTATTCCCTGGATTTGGTAAAAGTAGAGATCCGTTTTTACAATGCACGCCAGCTTGTTGTGCGCGTGTACTTTTATCCCCACTTGGCATAAAAGCAATCAATAGCGGTTTGATAGAATTATCGGCCGTAGAAATCAAGGTCTGGTAAGCGCTAGTACCAGATGCCTTATCCTCAATGATGATTCCCCGTAATTTCCCATCTTGGTTATAAGCCCTTCCCAGACTTTCAATTTTCTCTGGAAGGTCCGGAAATTGAAGGCGTGCTCGGAACACGTGACGAATTGCCAACCGGTAATCTCTCCATAATTCACCAACGATGGCTGCTGAATAAGCGTTATCCTCTTCATCCTTCAAAGCCGTATCCCAACTGATATAACGTGCTATACAGCTATTGATAAAGCTTTGATCCCCGCCATCAAACCTGTTTTGACCTCTCCACCATTCCCGTTTAAATATTGTTCCGGATGGTGCAGTAGGGTTTCCCTGGTAAGTTCCCTCCCATATACCTTCCGGGGTTGTAGCTTGCAACTCTAAAACCTCTGCCAATGGCTTATGGTCTGGCCAAAGTGCAGGTCCTTGAGAATGCACCAGATACTGATAATTCTTCATAACGTCCCTTTTTCAGGCATCGCGGTACCAACCGGTTCCCCGATTGTTTCGAATGGCCAATTATCCGGATAAGATATATTTGCAATGACCTTGTTAGACTCACTTAGCAATGGTAAGTGGCAAACCACCCAGCCACCCTCTTTCCTGGCTTTCGAGTAAATATCGTCAAAGTGCCAGGCCGTACCAATCATGATGACTCTGCCGGTCCTTGCTTTCCGGCGGCTAAGTAACGACGTATGCAGCCAGGTTTCAACCAGTTCCCGTTGATGTGAAGTCCTGGAATTTTCAAAATCCAATAAATCATCTGCAACTACTAAATCGGCACGCGAACCAATTACCTGTTCACTCCCGGTACCATATGCAGCTATGGTTGGGTGCAATCTACCAGGGCGTGGCTTTCCTTGTGGTGCCAATGACCATTCGTGTGTTTCCCATTTAAAACCACCGGCTGCCCGAATCTGTAAAATTTCAGGGAACAATTCTTTCCATTCACTTGTTTCCACGGCGGTACGCAAACCGATAGATCGCTTTTCCGCAACCGGACCAGATACCGATCCAATAATGATGGATTGTTCTGGAAAAAATCCAATTCTGCATCCCAAATAAGCAGATATTGTCCATGTTGTTTTTGCGCTTTCCGGAGGAGCAATAATCAATAACTTCTTTATTCTTTCATCACATAGCAAACGAAGCCATAACCAGTGATGAGCAGCCGGCGTAATAGGTAAACCATCATCGTCAGTAATTGTCAAAAGTGCATAAGCTGCAATGGTCTCTGGCGTTAGAGAACCTTTGGCTTTATCCCTCTGAATCGCTGCCCGAAGAGTTTGTATCTGTTCCAGATATACTCTCTCTGCCTGCAATCGCCAATCCGATTTTAGCGGCGTTTGCAAGCGTTGCTCTAAATTGATCATCACTCAAATTCTCCGAACTCTGGATCTTTTTCCCTGCTGATGTGACATCAACGTTGTCTGTAAATAGTTTCAGGTTTCTTCCAACATGGACTAATGCTGCCTGGCCATCATGCAATTCCAGTTTTGGACCGTATTGGGTAGAAGATATGCTTTTAACAAGGTGACCATACTTATTTACATTTTCCCAGTTGATATCCATCGTCTCGTAAGTCATTGGGTTATCGTCCTTGTCTAAAATCAATTCGCCTTCTTTTGTCCTGTAAGGAATTAATTTTGTTGTAAGGAAGATGCTGATATTTACTCTGCCCTGTTCTGATAACCTGCCAAGCACCTCAATTTTCCCCATCGCTTCTTTTGCCCATCTGCGCTCAACAGCCGCATTGGCTACGTCTGCAAGATGGTTATCCCAGGCAATTGCGCGATCTTTCCATGAGGGTCGATCCAGTATTTTTTGACTCGCACTGGTGAAGTTGTACGCGCGATTTAACCAAGTACCTGGAGCACGCTTATTTGTTTCCTCAATTATTCCCTTTTCATTCCTGTAAATCCGATAGGCTTCATCAATCGATCTTGGAGGTTCTTGTCTCAGATAATATTGGAAAGAACGGAAATCAGCCGCGGATTCCCACGGCTGCCTTTCCCACAATTTTTGATCATTTACTTTAATGGCCATTTACTTGATTTTCCTTGACCAATCGAGCGCTACCCATCTGCCTTCGCCAAGTTTTCCCCACCAGTGACCATCCGAATACACCTTTTCGTATACTGGAAATGACTGGTTGAATTTGATCCTGATCGATGTATCCACTCCATCTGTGAATGGGGTTTGCCTGACTTTCATTCCCAAAGCAGCAAAGCATAACCAGGTTTCGAACGCGGGTACTTCTGGTAAAGGGGCTGTATAACCAATCTTCATGAGGTTTGCCAGATAGTTGGATACATAATTCAGATCTACAGGAATCGCAGCTGTTTTTTCAACATTTTTATAGATCCCGGGAAGTATGAACTTATCCCCAGACCATTGCCAGGCATCTGCTTGACCATTTTCCAGATTCCAATACTTCATGTAATACGGAGAGAATTTTTTCGGTGCATAAATAGCCAGCAGCTCTTCCCAGGACAGCGCAATTCTCCCTTTAGCGAATGGATAGGAAGCCAGCCAGGTTTGATAACGATACATCCAGTTTTCTAATGGCTTTGCATATGAGGATACCCAAGTAGATCTTGTATAAATAGCAGGGGTAACATTCATGGTCGTAAGACCAGAAACATACTGCCAGGTAAGATCTGAAAGCTTTTCGGGTGAATAGAATGGTAGAAGATTTAGATAGGTCCTGCCCTGCTGTTCTACATCGACAAACACCACTTTGATGGGCGTACCGTACAGTTGTTCTGCCAATTTCTCAAGCTGTGCTTTTATACTTTCATCCGGACGCAACCAGACGTAAGCAGCCATTTGATCGTATCCTGCATCCATTGCATGTTTTATGTGATCCCTGAACTTCGGGTCCTTCCAAACACCAAAAAGCGCACGAAAGATAAATCCCTGGACCCATGTTTTGAGATACACCCAATCTAAAGCCTGTTGATAATAAGAAATGTCCAACATTAGTTGATAGTTAGGAATAATCAATTTTAACCACCTTCAATATCCTCTTCCCATTCATCCGGTTTCCAGGCTGGAATTATCTGATTTGCTTCTAATTGGCCTAACAGAATTTTTATCCCTCGAATAAGTGCTTCGATGCGATGGTATGCCCGGATAAGTTTTGCTTTGAATGATTGGTTTTCGCATTCCACGTCAAACAGTTTTTTATTTGTTTTTGACAAATCATCTTTTGTTACTGATAAATCGTTTTCCAGGGAATCTACTCGATTGGTGAGTTTATCGATTTTTTCAAAAGCCCAATCAATCGTTTTTGTTTTCCGGTCATCTTCTGATCCTTCAGTTTCAGCTTTGATTTTCGCCGTCTCTGCCTCTTTTTTTTCAGCTTCAGCCTGAAGGTTTTTCTTGTTTTCCCGGTAAAAAACAACGAACGAAATCAATCCAATGATTCCGGTTAAGCCGCCAATGGTCCCAATGATCGCTGGAATGTTATCCATAAGGACCAGCCGTTATTTACTTTCCGATGCATTTACTTTTGCGTCTTTGATAAGCTGTTTATCCTGTACGATTGTCGTTTCCAGCTTGATAGCTGCGACACTGCGAATCTGTGGACTGATTTTGTATGTGCCCTGATTGGCAATAACGGCAGAAATCAAAATTGATATAAACTGCAACAACGACTTTTGACCGCAAACGAACTCGTTGACAACGATGATATTGCCACACGCAAGACCATAGATTGACCCCGTTATAACGACCATAAGCCCCAACATGATCAGCCGTTTAACCTCGTCTGTTTTGGAGGCAAACCAGGCGTTTAGTCCCGGAGCATAGCTGAATACGAGCGATGTAACGGCACCTAAAATGAGTGCTAAGCTCTCTGACGTGAAGTTGAATTCATTAAACATTTTTCCCAATCCTTTCTGAAATAAAAAAAGCGCCTCGACAATCCGATTAAGATTGCCGGGGCGCTCATCTCCCGGTGCCACCGCCCAAACACAGCGATGCAGCACCAAATATTGTTTAATTGTTCACATTATAGCAGGAACATAATCAATTTCAATTATACAAAAATTTCTTACAAGAAGATCTCACAAAAAAATCACATATAATCTGCAGGCGCTGAATCTTTGTGGGCATCAAGCACATCATCATTCACAATCGCAAGGTATCGCTCAGTTACAGTGACATTTGCATGACCAAGATATTCAGACACCATTTTTGTAGGAACTTTCTTTTTCAACATTTCGTAGGCACAACGGCGTCGAAAATCATGCAGCCCAGGACGATGTACGCCTGCGTTATCAGCTCTTCGATCAACCATAAGACGCAGAGAAAATCTGTCCAATTTTTCACCTGTGTCAGATGCAAACAATGGAGAACCGGAGGTAATAAAGCCGCGAGTTTTTAGATACCTGCGAAGCATACGAAGTGCCCTGCTTCCAAACCTAACAGATCGAATTTTATCCCCTTTTGTAACATTCAATTGTACATGACCGGTTATTAGGTTCACGTCTCCTACTCGAATTTCACAAAACTCAGTTGCTCTAGCAGCAGAATCTAATAGACATAATAGGATTGCTTTATCTCTCTGTTTCAATTCTGTTTTGCAAACTTCAATCATTAGTTCCAAATCATGAAGAGGTACACCTGGTTTCGGTTTCAATTTTGGCGGCTTCATTTTTATTTTGCTAATCGGATTCCTTGTCTCTAGTTCGAATTCATCCCAATACCAAATAAAGAACGCCTTGATAGGTCTATAAATATGATGCACCCCGCCTTCGTTATGTTTTTCTTTTAGACCTAAGAAGAATTCGCGTAAAATATCAGTAGTGATTTTTTCCATTAGAAAAATGTCGTTTGTTTTCAAATATACAATTAACTTTTTGATACAATGTTTGTAAAGTTGCAAAGATCGAGATACGCATTCATTTGACGCATCTTTAGCTAAAAGGAAGCTTGTTAAAGAATCTTCAATGTTTTCTGGAACAATTAAGATTGTGTGATTATTGGACATAAAACAAAACCTCCTGACCACCATATACAGGGTTCAAGAGGTTTATTAGGGGAATTTCCCGTACTAGTGCCGAGTCACAGAATCGAACTGTGGACACCACAATTTTCAGTCGTGTGCTCTACCAACTGAGCTAACTCGGCTTAATGACCAATATTCTAACCCGT
>PHBS01000234.1 GCA_002841995.1 Chloroflexi bacterium HGW-Chloroflexi-8 | reverse complement strand
TTTTGGATCAATGGGAGACTTATGATGGATATGTTTATCCTATAAAATGGTCAATTTTTATAGAATCAGAAGACTTGGAATTAACCATTGAACCTGTGATAAAACAACAGGAAAATGAATTATTTTTCCGGTATTGGGAAGGAGCTGTAAGAGTCACTGGTTTTAAAAATGGACAGGCAATATCAGGATATGGATACGTCGAAATGACTGGTTATGCACAAAGTATGAAAGGTGTATTTTAGGTAATATCATTTTTGAGTGGTTTAGATTTATCAAATAAGATGTGTAGACAAATCCAAACAAAAAAATCACGATCATTTCAGATCGTGATATGTAGACCTTTAATTCTAGTTATTTACCGTAGTGGGCGGGACAGGGCTCGAACCTGCGACCTCATGTGTGTAAAACATGTGCTCTAACCAACTGAGCTACCCGCCCAAATGAACGAATGAATTATAATGCCTGAAGTGCTAATCGACAACCTTTTAAATTATTAATAAGATGGAACTGTTTGGTCAGAAGGAATGAGGGAAAATGCGTTTTTTAAGATATGCTCTTAAAGGAAAAGTATTTGAAGGTTGGTTTTATGATGACAAAGTAGGTCAAATAGATGGCGATATTTTTGGGGAATTTCGACGTTTGGAAGCCAATATCCAATATGAAGATGTCAGAATCCTTCCTCCTGTTGTACCTGGAAAAATTATTTGTGTAGGCCGTAATTACCTCGCGCATGCCTCTGAACATGGGGTCGAAGTACCCGAAATTCCTTTGTTGTTTTTGAAACCACCCAGTTCGATTATTGGACCAAATGAAAACATTGTTTTACCACCGCAATCTAACCGGATCGAACATGAAGCTGAACTTGCAGTCGTAATTGGTAAACAAGGACGGTGGATTGATCCTGCAGCTGTCAACGAATTTATTTTTGGTTATACGATTGCAAATGATGTCACAGCGCGTGACCTCCAAAATAGAGATGGCCAATGGTCTAGGGCAAAAGGATTTGACACTTTTTGCCCGATCGGACCCTGGATTGAGACAGATCTTAATCCTGTTGATGCCTTGATTACGTGTAAAGTAAATGGTGAAGTCAGGCAAATGAGTTCAACACGAGATATGGTTTTTCCGGTATCGCACCTGGTAGCTTTTGCCTCAAGTGTGATGACATTATTTCCTGGCGATTTGGTACTAACTGGAACCCCCGCTGGTGTTGGGATTTTGGTTGATAATGACCAAATTGAGATAGAAATTGAAGGAATTGGTAAGTTAATCAATTATGTGAAGAAATATTAATCATCAAAAATATTTTGGTTATACAAAAATAATTCTTTTTTAGGCTTTTGGTTATAATTTGGTTAGAAATTGGTTGACATTTTATAATTTATGCACTATTATTATCGTAATTATTAAGGAAGCGATGAAGCATATGTAAATTTGGTCGCTATTCCGAATTATCGGATGCATATGTGGAGCTAAGTAGCGAAACCGGCCTGGATTTATTCGGTCGGTTTTTTTATTATGGCTTACTCAACGAATGCACTCAATCTTATTCATGGAATCGATCTTGATGAAGCGCTTAAGAGAAATAAGCGTGTTTTAATAATCGACGATGATGTTGACACAATTGACCTTTTAAAAAGGATTTTGTTGTTAGCAAATTTGGATGTTGCCAGTGCTAAAAGCGGTACGGATGCCGTGGAGATTTTGGATTGGGTGAAACCTGATGTGATATTACTCGACTTGATGATGCCAGAAATGGACGGTCATGAAACTTTGCAGAGAATTCGTTCGAAATCTAACGCACCGGTGATCATCGTCTCGGCTTTAACGAATAAAGAGACAATTGTGGAGTTACTCAACCAAGGGTCAGATGATTACGTGACCAAACCATTTCATCGAGAGGAGATAATTGCGCGAATTAATGCTGTGATTCGACGTTCTAAAATGCGGCCAGTTTTTGATGGGATCTCTATACCAGAAATTGGACTTTCAATAAATATCTCAAAACGAGAAGTTCTTTTTCAAGAAAATCGAATTCAGTTTTCTCCAAAAGAATTTTCTACCATCACCATAAACGGTAACGATTTAAACATGTATCTCATCAAACCGGTTGATTTTGATTCCAATAAAAATTATCCTCTTTTCATGTATCAATATTCCGGTCCTGGGTCACAAATGGTTGCTAATTCATGGAATGGCTCAAACGATTATTGGCATCAAATGCTTGCGCAAGAGGGATATATCATTGCCTGCGTAGACGGAAGGGGAACCGGATTAAAAGGCAGAGATTTTAAAAAAATAACCCAAAATGAATTAGGAAAATACGAAGTTATCGATCAAATTGATGTAGC
>PHBS01000076.1 GCA_002841995.1 Chloroflexi bacterium HGW-Chloroflexi-8 | reverse complement strand
TTTCCCCGTTTTTTATTCCCGGAAGAAATTTGGCAGATATGGACGGTTTGTCTCCAGCATGTCATCCAGAAATTCTTCAGTTTTATCATCATCCGGACCTAATGGATGTGTAATTAGCCCACGTAAGGCTGCCTGATAATCACCATGAACAGCTGCTTCGATCGTTACCAACTCGTAACGCTTAACCTGTTCAAGCAAGACAAAATTGTATAAAGGCAATGGTTCCAATGCTAACGGGTGAATACCGCTCCGGTCTACCCGGCAAGGCATCTCCAGTACCCAATCCTGCTCCCACCCGCGGATCGTGCCATGATGATTCACATTTACAATATGAGTTTCTCCCAAATCATTAAAATGGGAGTTGATGAGCTGTGTTGCAACTGTAGAATAATATGCCCCGCCCCGTTTCATCAGACTTTCCGGAATTTTGATTTTAGTCGGTTCCTGGTAATATTCCAACAATTCTTTTTCAACTTCCATCACTTGTTCTGCCCGGGAGGGAGGCCATTCTTCCTGTTCCTTCATTTTTCTTTCTTTTTCGTAATAATAGGCCAGATAATAATTGGGGATCATTCCCAATCGTGAAATTACAAGCGGGTCGAATTCCGGGCTGGGGCTATTTTTAATCGACTCCAAATACATGGAAAAGACTTCCGGCCAAACATCTGCACCATCTAATTTAAAACCATAATACCAACTCAAATGATTTAGCCCTAATGTGAGGATTTCTGCTTGCCCGGCTAAATATTTGTGGCCTCTGTGGATTGATAATTCATCCAGCAGGTTCATTTTGGTTGTATAAGCCGAATTACATACACCCACTGAGAGAACACCAGGGGCATAGATATTGAGTGCTTCCGTAATTAATCCGGAAGGATTGGTAAAATTTAAAAGCATGGCATTAGGTGCTAATTGTTGTATTTCTTTTGCAATTTCCAACATGACAGGAATGGAACGTAATGCCATCGCCATCCCACCGACTCCGGTTGTTTCCTGCCCGATCAATCCATGACGTTTACCCAAATATTCATCTTCTCTTCGGGCATTCATTTGACCCACGCGGAATTGGGTAATGACATAATCTGCCCCAGTCAAGGCTTCCGCCCGATCCAGGGTTAAATGCACCCGAAAAGGCGACCCAAGGGCAGCAACCATTCGCTGCGCAAAACCTCCCACCACGCGTAACCTGGGTTCATCAATATCCATGAGCCACAAGTCGGTCAGGGGTAATTCAAAAAACCGCTCAATAAATCCATTCACAAGCTCCGGGGTGTAAGTCGATCCGGCGCCAATCACTGCTACTTTTAACATTTTACCTCGACAAAATAAGTTTCAAAACCAGGTCATCATCGATCATTGGGTTGATGACTTTGCCTGACCATTTTTGGATTTTTATCAAAACAAGTCCTCAAATTGACCATGATGACTAATTCACACATCACGGAAATATTGTATCCAGGAAGCCCCCAACCCCACTGGAAATTGTATCCACGCCACTCAGCAAGCTAATCGCTGTAAAAACAAAGATAATGATGACAACGAAAATAACCATTCCTCCGGCAAAGTCTTTGACGACATTCCTAAATATTTTTTGAAGGATCCAAAAAATCAGGATTGCACCAACTAGAATCAACACATACCAAAGTCCCGTTGTCATATGAAAACCAAAAAGATAGTGAGGAAATCTCATAATTACTCCAATAAATGCTATTCAATTAATAACTTAATTATAGCAACTGAAACAGTGATCCAAAAGAAATATAATTAATATTAACCGAACTTCTGAATATAATCTTCTGCTTCTTTCACAAGCTCGCGGTTGCCAATATATAATGCGGTTCGCTGATGCAATGAATTGGGAATAATATCCAGAATTCTTTCATGGCCATTAGATGCATAACCACCTGCATTCTCAGCAATAAAGGCAAGCGGATTAGCTTCATAAGTCAGCCGCAATTTTCCTTCCGGTTTGGAAACATCTGCTGGATAATAAAAAATACCACCTGCCAACAAAGTACGGTGAAAATCCACTACCAAAGATCCAACATACCGCATTGAGATGGTTTTCGTCTCGCTTGTCATATTCTGCAAATGTTGTGTGAATTTTTGCACTCCGGGGCTCCATCTTGTAAAGTATCCCTGATTAACACTGTAGTAAGTTGGTTGAGCCGGAATGCGGATATTATCGTGTGACAATAAAAACTCGCCAATCGAGGGATCCAGGGTAAAACCATGAACGCCCTGGCCGGTCGTATATACAAACATCGTTGCAGCGCCATATACGATGTAGCCGGCTGCCACCATTTTATGACCGGGCTGCAGACAGTCTTGCATCGTTCCGGGTGTATTTTCCGGACTAACTCTTTGATAAATAGCAAAAATAGTGCCTACACCTGCATTGTAATCAATATTCGAAGAACCATCTAATGGATCAAACAATAAAACATATTTACCCGGGGAGAACCTTTCCGGTATCGGAATGATTTCTTTGTGTTCTTCAGATGCCATGACAGCCAAACGACCCGTATGGTCATTTACCAGGTAAATCGTTTCATCAGCAAGTTCATCCAGCTTCATAACCTGTTCGCCCTGGACATTAATATCACCGGTCTTTCCAAGGATTTGAGCCAATCCTGCGCGTGCCATCTGGCTGGTCACCATTTTCCCTGCCAGAGCCAGGTCATACAACAAGCTGGTCAAAACACCCGTTGCTTCCGGATGGAACCGTTGTTGCTCCAGAATATGGCGCTCAATGGTCACAATTGCATCAGATTTTGCTGAAAAAGCTGCACTTGCCATGATTTACCTTCCTCCAAAATGGTTGATGGGAAAAATCAAATATCTGATCATGGGCAAACCAGCAACCGATCAGATATATTTTCATTGTATTGATTTTGAGTTAAATTGCAAACCCGGTTGGCATCATAATAGAGTAAATGGACTATGTATTTTGCTATATGATGTTATAAAGATTAAACAATCATCCCATCTCAGCCAATGACCAGGATTATGTTAATGGCGTTGTAATGATAATTCTCGTAAAATGTTTGGGGTTCGAATTTCCAGTATCTAAAATGGATGGACATTTTCTTCCCCATTAATTTCGAAGATATTCATTCAACAAATGACCTTCTCATAACCAACATGGGTGAAAGTCGTTCAAGAAAAACTGACATCTACATAAGGATACGGGTATATGACAAAAAGTCATCGAATTGCTGCCGGTGGAATCGTATTCAAAGGTGAAAAATTGCTGTTGGTCAGATATCGCGGTTCTGAAAAAGGATCCTATTTCGTTTGTCCCGGGGGTCGGTTGGAAGACGATGAGAATATCCTTCAGGCAATTATCCGTGAGGTCAATGAAGAGACTGGCATTCAGGTAGAACCCAAAAGAGTAATTGCAATTGAAGATTTAGTCAGTGATCGAACTAAAATGATCAAAGTCTGGATGCTATGCGATTTCAAAGCCGGTGATCTTCAAGCAACTTTGGAAGCAGAAAAAGAAGGAATCGTGGAAGTTGGCTGGTTTTCTAAGGAACAGCTTTTGGGTGAAGTGTTGTTCCCGGAAATTCTGGTTGAAAATGACTGGAATAAGATTCAATCCGAATCCTGGCAAGTGATATGTCTGCCATCCACCCATGCTGATTTTT
The DNA here is from genome assembly GCA_002841995.1 of Chloroflexi bacterium HGW-Chloroflexi-8. Lineage (GTDB taxonomy): Bacteria > Chloroflexota > Anaerolineae > Anaerolineales > Anaerolineaceae > UBA6170. The sequence goes on along the minus strand of PHBS01000076.1, from coordinate 15,057 downwards.
AAAGTATTAATCCTCTTAAAGTAAACCAGACCCAATTCAATTGCTGATTTCGGATTACACCTGTTTGAAAAAAGACTTCATTAAGTTGAAGATGAACCAAATCGCAATCTTTCTGACAGATTTTAAGTTTAATAAAAGTGGCGCAGGATTTTTATCAAATCCTGCGCCACTTTTATTTATTCAGCAATTCAACAATTCCAATCGAAATAGATTTTCGATTGCAAATCCTTAATTATTTCTTGATTTCCATCAGTTCAACTTCGAAAATTAATGTCGCATTGGCCGGGATAACACCAGAACCTTGTTCTCCATAACCAAGATTGCTCGGGATAACCAGTTGACGTTTTCCACCAACTTTCATTCCTGCGACCCCCTCGTCCCAGCCTGCTATTACACTACCTGCACCCAGAACAAATGAGAAAGGTTGTCCGCTGTCAATCGAGCTGTCAAACTGAGTTCCGTCTTCCAACCACCCTGTGTAATTCACAACCACAGTTTGTCCGGTTGCTGCAACTTCACCAGTACCAACTACCAGATCGTAAAATTTGAGACCGCTTGCAGTTGTGGTGAAATCTTTTTCTTCCACTTTAGTAGCAATTTGCGGTTCTTTTACTTCCACAAGCTTGATTTCCATGACCAAAGTTGAGTTAGCCGGGATATCACTATAAGCCTGTTCACCAAGCCCTAATGTGGGCGGGATTACCAAAATTCGTGACCCGCCTACCTTCATCCCAATTGTGCCTTCTTCCCAACCCGGGAAAACCTCGCCATTACCAATGGTATAGCTGATCGGAAGATCGGTTTCCGACATACCAACATATGTAAAATCAGTTTCACCTTTTACCCATAAAGTGTAATCGGCTTTAATCGAATATTTATCAAAAGCCTCTGCCCCGCCACCGACTACGATATCATAATATTTCAGTCCACTATCCGTTGTCGTGTATTGGTCATCATTAACAACAGTTGGTTGAGGTGGTGCTTCTGAGGAAATGAGTTCCATCTCAATGATTACCTGCGCATTCGGAGGAACGACACCATAACCAGCTTCGCCAAATGCTAATGTGGGTGGAATCACGAATTTGGCTTTCTCACCAACTTTCATCAATCCAATCCCCTCTTCCCAACCAGGAAGTAAACGATTCAGACCCCAAATCGTTTTTGCCGGGACGCCGGATGTATAGGTATTATCCAATTCTGTTCCATCAACTAAGGTTGCAATGTAATTCATTGTAACGATATCACCGACAACAGGGACTTTTCCTGTACCCGGGTTAATTTGTAAGTATTGTAATCCACTGGTGGTTTTTGTAGCCCCTTCAAGCACAACGGGAGTTTCCGGTGTTGCAGGGATTGCTGTGGGTTGTACAACTGCAACTGTGGCAGCTTGCGTAATTGCAAGGGTTGGCACACTATTCGTTGTAGGAGTCGAAGTGGAGGCACCACTTTGGCAGGCTGCCAGACTCATGACCAGGATGGTTCCAGCGGCAATCATCCAGCTTCGGTTATTTTTAATATTTATTTTTTTCACAAAATTCTCCTGATTTTTATTAAATAAAAACGAATTTATGATATCACAATTTGGCATTTGCATAAAAACTGACTTTAAACCATCACAAAGAAAGTAAAACGATCATTTAGAAATGATTTTTTAGTGATCTTGGTAGCTGAGAAGGGAATTCTTCATAATTATGAGTCCCCCCCTTCATTTTCAACAATGAATAATTTCAATAAATTTCTTCTACCCATTATGCCTCTCGACCTGAGATTTAGCGATTGAAAATCAAATGTTTCCTGTATAAACCAACCATTTACATCGATTTGACAAATTTAGACTAATTTGATAATATTTCGATATCAAATAGTTTGATCAGGAGCAATCAATGCCAACGCATTATAACGGAACACAAGAAGAAATACTCGCTCTGGATAGTTACATTAAATTATCCCGGGCTGCAGATTCCATTAACAGTCGTCTCAGTAATTCCCCCAGTATGCAAGAATTGACAATCAGCCAATTCGGCGTTTTGGAAGCGCTCGTGCATTTGGGACCTCTCTGTCAGAACGTTTTGGGAAGCAAGATATTAAAAAGCAACAGCAACATGACAACCGTCATTGATAATCTAGAAAAACGCGGACTGGTCAAAAGGGAACGCAACAGCGAAGATCGGCGTATGATCACGATCCACCTGACCAAGGAAGGTAAAGAAATTATCGAAACTGTGCTTCCACAACATGTTGCTGCAATCAAATCTCAATTCGAAGTTCTTACGCAAGAAGAACAAATCCAGTTGGGAAATTTATTAAGAAAATTAGGAAGACAAGGCTAAATAATTCCTTTTTTTGATCTTTTGGAGGTATTTTTTTGAAAACAGACAATCAAGTTCACATCGTAGCTTTTGCTGGTAGTTTACGCAAAGAATCTTATAACCGCCAATTACTTCGAATTGCTGAACAACATTTGCCAGAAAATGCAAGTATTGAAATTTTCGATCTGGACGAACTTCCTATGTTTAATGCAGACCTGGAAAAAAATGGGTTTCCTTATGCGGTACAAACCTTTCGAGATGCCATCAAAAAAGCAGATGCTATCCTCATTGCAACACCGGAATACAACATCTCCATTCCCGGTGTATTGAAAAACGCACTGGATTGGGCATCCAGGGGAGAAAATGGTCAGCCTGGACCCATGAATAAAAAGACAGCTGCAATTTTGGGAGCCGGTGGAAGAACTGCCACTGCACGTGCCCAGAGTCATCTACGCCAGATCATCAATCATCTCAATGTTCACACAATTAATAAACCGGAAGTCATTATTTCAATGGTTCCGAATCAACCTTTCGACGAGGCTGGTAATTTGATGGATGCGACTGCTCATCAATTAATTAAGGAGTTGCTTCATAATCTGGTGCAGTTTACATTAAAACTTAGGACCCCGTTAACAGCATTTGCGATTAACTAACAATATGTTCATTCCATGATGAATCTTAGAGAATCACTCATGTGATCAACAAAATATTTCAGCATCATATTGCTTGTTTCATAGAATGTATTCCTTTCGTCTGGTTCAAAATACAATTCAGCAAACACTTGTTTTTGATTCACCCAATGAGAAACGAGTGTCTTCGTCAGTAATTCGCGTTTATTAAAAGCAACGTCATTAGTGTATAAACACTTGAATTGTTTACTTGCCAAGCCGTGATAACCAAACATCGATAAGCAATCCCCATAAAAATTCATTGCCAGGAAAAAATTCTGATTAAGGGCCAAACATTCCTGAAAATTGATAAACGCATCATCAAATAGACCCTGGAAAAAACAAATTTTCCCGATCATATAGGATAAAAATGGATCCGAGCAATCTAATTGCCGAGCAGATATTAAACGCCTGGTAGTTTCTTTAAAATTTAGACCAGCAACGAATGCATCAGCGATTACACTTTCAACTGAATTTGGAAATTTGGAGTGAATAACGGTGATCAATTTTCTGATTTCATCTACCTGATATCGATCTACAAAAGCATACAGTTTAAGTCGATACCAGTAATTTATTTTTGGTTCTTTGTTAATTCGCTCCTGGATAAAAAGCAAAGCCTTTTGTGAATAACCTCGAACCAATAAAGACTCTATTTGTGAACGGTGATCTTCTTTTAAGTTTTCCATCTGTCATCCGCAGTAGAACAATAATAGAATAAATTTTCTATATTCTAATGAGGATCCGGATTTAAGTCAACTGGATTTTAAGAGATAAAAAAAATCAGAAACAACGAAGCAACTGATAGAACCAAAATCACGCAGTTTTTCCGGCATTGTTATTCACGTGAATTAACTGCTATTAAAGGATGGCAAATTGCGCCAGACGAATTGCTGGAGTATTTAAATCAATTTTTCCACCCTCACTTCGGCAAAAGAGGTATTTTCAACTTATTCTGTTTTTGTCACTTTATTAATCGCTCTGGGCGTTTCACTATTAAGACCCCTGGCTTTGGTTAAATGGTAAGCAAACAACTGCCCTGGAACAATTGATACAATCGGTGATAACCATTCCGGAACAGCGGTGGGGATCGAGATCGGTGTATTGGCCAGCTCAAGCGCTTTCATATGATTAGACACCACAACCAATTCGGCATGTTGGTCTTTTTTTAATGCCACCATCACTTCGTAAAGATTCTGAAATATTTTTCCTTGTGGAGCAACTACCATGATCGGAAAATTACGCTCGACCATTGCGATGGGGCCATGCAGGAAATCAGCAGAAGAATAAGGCTCCGCGACAGTGTAGGTCAATTCTTTTAACTTGAGTGACCACTCGAACGCAGTGGCGTAATTGAACCCTCGTCCCAGAACAACGCATTGTTTCATAAAGGTATAACGTTGGACCTGCTCCACCATTTGTTCCTGGTTGTTCAAAACCAGCTGCACCCATTCCGGTACTTGCTGTAAATCACTCAATTCACTTTTTTCATCCCGTAATGCAGCCGAAAGCATCGCAACAGCCATCAATTGAGCGGTATAGGTTTTGGTCGCTGCAACTGCCAGTTCTTCTCCAGCACAAATATCAATGTTTAAATCAGCCATTTTTGCTAATGGAGACTCAGGTGAATTGGTTATAGCCATCGTCAGGCTACCCTGCCGTTTCCCTTCTTCAATGACCGAAACAATGTCGGGTGACATACCGCTTTGCGATATACCGACAACTAGTGCCCCTTTTAATTGTGGAGGTTGTTGATAAAAGGTGAACAAAGAAGGTGTTGCTAAAGCGAGCGGATACTGGTTATGCGCACCCCATAAATAATTGGCATACCGGCCGGCATTATCCGATGTGCCTCTGGCTGCCAAAAAAACATACCGTGGTTGATATTCCCGAATCTTTTTGGCGATCTTACGAATATTGCTTGATTATCCAGAATATTTTGCAATATCTGCGGTTGTTCATTTATTTCAGTGAGTAAACTCATTTTTAGTTAATCCTCTCCGATGTAATTTTCGCCCAGGGTGCGATATATACCCAATCCCCATTGATCATTGTCGCGGCAACCCTTCCATGGTCATCCAGGGCGACCAGGTCTGCTTGCAAACCAATCTCCAGCCGACCGTGACCCGTAAAACCCATCAAATCAGCAGGATTCGTTGTCCAGCATTGCAAAGCCTGCTCAAAAGTACAACCACTGAAAGCCTGAAAATTACGCAATGATTCTGCTGGTGTTAGAATACTGCCTGCCAGGGTGCCATCTTCCAGGTGAGCACTTGTCTCATTGACAATAACCGGTCTCCCAGCTAATTCGTACTCGCCGGGTGAAAGACCTAAAGCTGCCATTGCGTCTGAAACCAAAAAAATGTTTTTTTCACCTTTTGCCCTAAAAGCCAGTTTTACAATTTCCGGGGCTAGATGCGTGCCATCCACAATCAAGCCAACCTTTAATTCGTCGTTTGTTAATAACAATCCCAACAAACCAGACTGGCGGTGATCCAGTGGACGCATGGCATTAAAGAGGTGTGTTCCACATGCAATTCCAGCAGCGACTGCATCCTGCATTTGATCCAATGTCGCCATTGAATGACCGGCACTGACAATCACCCCTCGAGCGCTCAAAAGCGAAATGATTTCCAATACACCTGGAATTTCCGGAGCAACCGTAACCAGGCGGACACCATTCTCCACTTTCCAATCAAGAATGTCTTCCATTGCAGGCTTTTTGATAAACTCCTGACGATGAGCGCCTTTCTTTTCCGGATTAATAAACGGACCTTCAAAATGAAAACCGGGAATCGCCGCCCCATTGTAATCCTGTGGGGTCCCTTCCTTCCAAACCTGCATTGCTTTTTGAACTGAACTGAGTGGGCTTGTGATAATGGTGGGCAGAAAGATTGTCACACCTAATTCAGTCAATCGTTTGCCAACCTGAAATATTTGTGTTGGGTCCTGGGTGAAATCCACCCCAAAAGCACCATTGATTTGCAGTTCTACCAGACCGGGAACAAGATCATATTCAGTCAGATCAAAAACCGTCAGAGAATTGGAAGAAGAATCTTCACCAAAACCAATGATTTTGCCGTGTTTGACATTAATAATTGATTTAGCCGGTAAGCAAAAAGGCGTGTAGATCTTTCGGGCATTGATTTGGATCATTTATCAATAATTCCTATATGGAAAGATTTTCATCCTTATTGTATTCAATTATGTGAAAAATGATCAAGCGAATATTAAAGTTTGATGATTACCTGCACCAGAGTCCCCTCACCAACCTGACTGGTGATGGTACAACTGGCACCAATCATTTCAGCCCGTTCTTTCATAAAACTCAATCCAAAATGATCAGTTGGCGTGTTGGCAAGGTCAAATCCTCGTCCATCATCCTGGATGATCAGGACAATTTTTTCAGTTTTAACCCGAAAATGTAAAAACACTTGTTGCGCATTGGCATGTTTGCTGATGTTGTTAAGTGCTTCCTGAGTAATACGATAAATAACAAGTTTTTGATCTCCGCTCATGACCACAGCAGGATCAATATCTTTCTCAAAAGTCACCTGCACACCCGTTCGACCACTAAATGCATCCACCAGATGACATAAAAGCTCGGAAGGCTCGGCTTCAAAAATTGCATTTGGGCGAAGTTCCATCAATAAGGTCCGCATCTCTGCCAGAGCACCACGAGACAATTGCCGAATTTCGTTTAATCTTCGAGCACCTTCCTGTGGGTTTACTTGCCAGATACGGGGAAGCACTTCTGCTATCAGACTGGCCGAGAAGAGTGTCTGGGTGACAGAATCATGCAACTCCCGGGCAAGCCGGTTTCTTTCTGCTGATACTGCAGTAGTTTGCAGATCCGCTCGCAGATTTGCATTTTCAATTGCCAATGCAGTCTGTTCTGCAATTAATGCAGCCAGCTGTATGGTCTCATCATCAAAAATTTTTTCGGTTTTGTAACAAAAACGCAATGATCCAAAGTATTCGCCCCTTACTAATACCGGAAAAACCAGCCCGCTATAATAGTACTTGGCAAATAATCGGGTTATCTCAATGACCAAAGGATCTTCATCATTGACCTCTTTCTCCAATACCTCTTTCCAAATCGCCGGATAATCCGAATGAATAACGTATTCTCCGTTGACCAGCTTTTTATTAAGGGTATTCGCCATATTAAAGGTCTTGTATTCAGAAAGACGGTCCGCTAATTCGATCGGAAAATCAGAGCAGGAAACGGTTGCGATTTGATTACTGTTCTCAATTTTGTAGCGAATTGTAAGATCTGCTCCCATCATCAATTCAACTTGATCGACGATGACATGGAGCAGTTCGTTGAGCGGCATATTCGAATTAAGTGCTTTAAGAATATCCTGGAGTCCTTCTGCCACTCGCCGACGACGTTCACTTTCAAAAAGTCTTTCAGTTTCTGCCTGGAATAGCCGCGCATTTTCCAGCGCGATTGCTGCTTGATTTGCAATTGCGAGCACATAGTCTTCTTTTACTTGGTCAAAATAACCAGGTTGCGAATGAACCAATACCATTTCACCGATCGTCCGTTCCTGATTAGAAAGGTTAATGCCCATCCAGGCTCGCACACCTGGGAGTGGATTACGCCATCGGGTCCGGAATAACCTGGCAGATTCTTCATCGCCTTCCACGTCCCCAATGGTTATGGCAGAATCACAACAAAGTAATCGCTGATCCAGTTCGTTATCCACCGGAAAAGTCTCACCAAGTGTCAGTGTCCCCTGCAAAACGCCAGTGACTGCACGCACAACCAATTGGTTTTCAGCCAATGTGTAGATTGCACAGCCATCATATGCCACCACCCGACTCATTTCCGATAGAATTCTTCGAAGTACTTCTTCCAATGAAAGGGAAGAACCCACTGTTTTTGCGACCTGCAAGAGGGTAATTAAATCCTTGGATTGTTGCTCTACTTCGTTTTCCAGGACCATACGACCGATGACCTGTTCTGTTCGGTCAATCACAACCATTTGAGCAGCAACAATTACACCGTTTTCAATTAATGGTGAGAAAGTCAGGTCCCAATAAGTGACTACCCCACCGGATTTAATACGAACCTGCCCTTTGTCAAAAGCCTCACCCTTCAAAGCCCGGGTGATCAGAGGAATTACATCAAAAACCGGGTTAAGGGACAGATCCATCAGGCTCATGCCTCTTTGAATGGCCTGGGGGTCTAAAGCTAAAGCTAAACGTGCGAACTCAAGCCATGCCGGGTTGGAATTCAGAATCCGAAAATCACCGTTGACCACAACGACACCTACCGGCAGGTTTTCAAATTGTTGGTTAATTAATAAATTTGATAAGCTTGAAAACACATACATATCATACAGAATCAATATCTGCGATGCAACTCTTTATTCCTTGAAACGATATAAAAGGAAGGGTAAATTGGGCGAAGATACGATTCCCTTCCTAATTTCAACTTTTTGAAATGAATGATTAACTCAAGCATGTATATTCATTATTTTTCCCAACAATTGTTCCCGTACATGTTTAAAATTTGGACAAGTCACCGGTTCAATACCAGAATTCTTAAGCGAGTCCAATAGGTCTTCCTGGAGAATCTGGGGTCCTTCTATGATTTCAAGGATTTTTTGGATATCATCATCAGCGGCAATCCGGTTGATTGAAATCGCGTGACAATCGCTGCATTGATGAATGAGCATCAACTCACCCAGTGCTGAACCATATTTATTTTTGAGCTTCTTGAAAGTCAAACCAATCGGTCTCATCGGCATTTTGCATGCACTCAGACGGTCACCTGCCTGCCAAAGGTCCACATGCCGGGACCATAAACAAAACGGACAATGATTCCGGTTCAAGACACCAGAAAACGCAATATCCGATCGCACCATAAACTTACAATTCAGACAAATAAACCCGAAAGTCCTTTGATACGCATCAGATTTATGATCTTGAATGTCAGTCTTGTTTTTAAAAAACTTATTCTTTTTTTTAATGGGTTCAAAATTAGTATACATTTTATACTTCTCTTAGTAATTTTAAATAGCTGTGATAACGAAACGGGCTGATATTCCCTGCCACCACGGCTGCGCGTATCGCACAGCCTGGCTCTTCATCATGCAGACAATCCAATCGGAATTTACATTTTCCCAATAAAGGCTGCATTTCCGGGAAATAACCTGCCAATTCGTCCGCAACAACATTCCATAACCCGAATTCCCGGGTTCCGGGTGTATCAATCACGCCAGTATTGGCATCTATTGACAACAAACTCAATGTGGTGGTCGTATGTCGTCCTTTGCCGGTAATTGGATTAACTGCATTCGTGCGCTGCTGAAAACCCTGGAATAGCCCATTGATCAGGCTGGTTTTTCCAACACCAGATTTTCCCAAAAAAATGGAGCTTTTCCCCTGTAAGCGTTGCATCAGGTCTTTCATTCCCGTTCCAGTATTGCTGCTGGTTTGGATCATCTCATAACCCAAATGCTGATAATTTTTCATTTGTGTTAATAATTCCTGACGGTATTGGGTTGGCAATGAGTCTACCAAGTCATATTTTGTGAAACATATCAACGCCTTCAGCCTGCAAGCTTCGGCTTGAATCAAATAGCGATCCAATAAATTCCATTTGATTTCCGGTTGGGTGATGGCAAAAACGATCACCATCTGATCCACATTGGCAGCAATTGCCTGAGCTTCTTGTAGACGAAACGTACTTGGCAACGCAGCCCGACGTGAGAGCAGACTCTTTCGTGGATAAAGATGCGTGATTTGCCATTGATCTCTGTCCACCGACTCAATCCGAACCAAATCTCCAATGGTCAGCCACTCTATCTCACCTAACTTAACAGATCCAAATTTCGTTTTTTTTTCAAAATCCCTTTCCAAAAAAGGTGAGATTTTACAGGCATAAATTTGTTGTGCAACCATTACATCGAAAATGGATTTACTCTTGAAAATAATTGTCCCATCACGAGACAAAGATGTTGAATTCATTTTTAATTCTTACTTTCTACCGCTACAAAGAGGTATGAAAAAAACCAGCCACTGAAAGATCCGTGGCTGGCCTAAAAAGTGTTGTATTTTGAATCCCGTATCAAAGATTCTCGATTATTAAATCAGCTTCCCTATTGGCAAGTGATGATACAGGTGATTTCAAAAAAAAAAACCACGGGAGCATAAGTGCACCCGTGGTAAGATTTCATACTTGAATGGAATAAATACTACTCCATACTTGCAAACATGGTGTACTCATGCATAATTTTTTCAGCACTTACCGAGGTCTTATTCGCCAAAAAACACACAACCCTTTCCAGTAAAAATGAATGTTTACAGTATATCGGGGTATTTGTCTGCCTGTCAATCATTCGAAACCCAATTTTAGAAAGACTCTTCCTGAGACCGGGTGAAACCTTGGCCATTTGGGCAGTTAAAAGAAATTATTGGAGCACCTTGGTGATAACGGTATTTAACCCGGCGCATTCATTGCTGTTATTTCGCACAATCCCAGGGATCAAAAACTGCAATTAACGATCGGTGAAAATGAAGAAAATTATGCGATTGGTCTGAGAATTTATAAGCACATTTTCGTGGAAATCATTTAAATATTTTCTTCGGTCCTTTTTCATTGACTTTCAGATGAGATTTATTTTTCCACCAATTCCCGATGCGCATTTTCAATCGCTCCCAGGATGAATGACGAATTAATAGTTTTACAGCTTCCAGATCACCAGACAATGGCATATGAAAACTAAAAATTGCTTTTTCAAATAATTCGGTACTTTTTTGTAAAGCTTCTTCGGTATGAGGAAGCTTAGAAAACAACTCTTTATTTTGATGGATGAATTCCCGGGGAGTCATACTTACTGAAGCTGAAAGTCCTGCATCGACTAATTGCATACGCAGTTGTCGATAGATAATCGCTGCCGGATGTACTTTATTATTTTTATCCTTGCGTTTTATTTCGGTAATTTTCCAAACCAGTCGACCCACCAGGTATAAAAGGAATAACAATCCCAACCCACCTAAACCCCATAACCAGCGCAATCTTCTCGCCATTACCTGTGGTGTAAGAATTTTTGGGGCCGAGTCAAACATTTGATCATCGACCAAAGCATATGACGGAACCTCCTGGGAAGGAGTCGGTTCGAATGATATCCAGCCAAAATCCGGGAAATAAACTTCTACCCAGGCATGGGCTGAATCCCCGGAGATTAGAAAACTGCCCTGTTCGTTATTGTAGGTTCCGGGTGCATAACCTGTCGCCACACGGGCTGGGATGCCTTGCAGACGCAAAAGCACCGCCATTGCAGACGCATAGTAAGTACAAAACCCTGATTTCGCCTCAAAAAGGAAGTAATCCACCACATCCTGGTCGGGAGCAGGTGGTTGTGTTTGCAGATTATACGGAACCGAATTGCGCACATAATTCTGAATCAGGATCACTTTTTCGTAATAAGACATTTCTTCATTGGTCAGTTTCTGCGCTAATTTGCGCACGCGATCCGGGAGATTCTGAGGTAGTTGCAGGTAGGTCTCTGATATTTGTGGGTCAATTACCCCTCCCGAAGCACTTAATTGTGCAATGGTAACATCCGGAACGTACGAAATAAGGTCGTACTCTAATAGGTCGCCTGCCACTAAAAAACTATCCCCTTCGGGTAAAACAGCAGCGGTCAAACCCTCAGACAATAACCTGGCCGGTTCTGCTGCTGCAAATAACTTTTCTCCTGCATGCCCGAGCAGGGTAAAATGTTGCGATAGTGCTTTACGTCCGGCAGGAGCATTCTCAAGCAAAATCGAATCTTTTTTTTAGGCGCTGTTTGCGCTTCGAGCCATCCTTTGCCTGTATAAGTATCAAAAACTGCGATGCGCCAGGGTCGCAAAGTGGTATCGCCTACACGCACCCAGAGAACAATTCCCTCCTGAACCGGCAAGGACACCCCCACCTCTGAAACATTTGCCAGTGGAAGGTTTGGTGGCTCTTGTGTCATGCTTAGATTTTCTGGAACATACATACCGGGCGCGGTACCATTGGCCGTTTCGGAATACTTCGGTTTTCTTAATTCATCTACCCACTGACGAATATCTCTCCAGCCTTCCGGAGTTGTGACCGTTGGCGCAAGAGTTGCCAGCCCCAAAACCAGTATACTGATTGCAATAACCGATATGCTCCAGTTCATCCATAATTGATCCGGGTAATCCAGTTTCCTCTGTTTCCAGTCACTTTCTTGGAGATGAGAATATTGGTTTGCCACAATGATCACGCCAAAGAAAAGTCCCAATAAAAGGTAGAAACGATCTAATCGACCAACTTGTGAAAAATACGCCACCAGGCCAAGAATCGGGATAATCGCAATCCAGGCCTGCATTTTTCTTTTCAGTCCAATCACCAACCAGACTGAACTTACCCAAATCAAAACAATAAAAATTATTGTCCAAAAGCCATCATCGCCGATGATTTCTCTGGCGGAGATTTCCTTAATCCATTGTTGCACCCGGGCAAAAAAAATGAATATTTGCCAGTTACTGGATTCAAGCCAGCTATTAAAACCGGTTTGTGCACCAGGCATCCAGATGTGACCAACATTCTCCATCGCAATGGCGATCGAAAGCAAGAAATTATAGAAAATACACCAGACCGGCTTCCAGTTAGCAGTACTGCAAATCAATCCAAAGATCGCACCCAATATCGCAAAACCGAATAGTGGAGTCGAATTTCGGATCCAATGTAATTGCCTTATCGTATGGGTCAAAATAAAAAGGACAACCAATACTGAAAGTAAAGAAATCCACCGGATACGATCCGAAAAATTGAAAAAATAATCCCGCCAGGTTCTTTTCATTGATTTGAGGATTACCATTTCTTCACGCTCATTTCAGGCCAGTCCGCTACCTGTCTGGGTGCATTACGAACGACGACCTTACCTGTTCCCAGAGTCTTGAATTCCCAGCGGCGTAATGCCCCCATCCCACCTGACTGCATCAAAATATCACCCCGTCGGACTATTCGGGCCGTTATACCCATGGCCAGCGCCGATTCCTGCGCCATTTGCACTTCACCTGTCATGCCAAAACTTTTCGGGTCAAGAAGAAAAGACCAGGCAGAATTTCCACCATAACCATGTGTCAGGTGAGCAAGGGTAATCATCCAATTGATTTCCAGGGAAGGAGTCACGGCTATGATCAAATCCTGGACAGAAATTAGAGATGCAGCCTGTTGAAGAGTCCAGGCGAAGGTCTGGGTTTGTGTCGCATGTAAGGGAGTCAGCGCAGCCAGAATGGTCCAAAAATGTGCCGGCCCACGTTGTGGAAGGACAATCCGATCCGACTCTGATCCAGCAAATAGACCGACTGCCCGATGATCCTGCAGTAATTGAGATGCCAAGGCAGACAAGAGTAAAATCATGTTTTCTTCGCTGGAATCCTGCCATTCATCCAAATCTTTGGAGTGATTTGAATGCACTTTCGCATCCAGATCCGGAATCAACCAAACTCTGGATGCCGCTTCAGGATCGAAGATTTTGATATAAGGACTCCCATGATGGGCTGTTGTGCGCCAATGTACCCTGCGTAAAGGATCACCTGGCTGGAATGGGCGGGTATGGGTAGCTAAAATGGTTTCTGCTGCCAGTGGCTGATTGAGCGGCCGCAATTCCCCCACCTGTCTACCAATCGGTAAAAGTGAATCTGGAAGAAGTGCCAGTGGCGGGTATACGACCATTTGTTGCGTATGAATATGGCTGCGCCTAAGATAAAAAATTCCAAACGGATCGCTGGAAATCCAATGCCAGGGACCCAGAGAAAAAATTCCACGTTGTTTGCAAGTCAGGTGATAGCGCCAGGTTGTTTTGCTTTGCGCGTCAACAGCGCGTACAGATCGAATTGAATATGCCGGGAAATCACTGTTATCTTCTATTGCAATCCAGAGCACAGGCAGGATTCCGTTATTGGTAATCTGGATATTTTCTTCCAGCTCATCACCCACCTGAACTGCAGCAAATAGCAATTTTCTTTGTGCGTGAATATGCATCACCTGGTATCGGACCCAAAAATAAGAACAGATGCAAATGCCCAGCAATGTCACCAGACAAATCACAACCATCGCTTTCGGAACAAAAATGTAGAGCAGGAATAACCCGATCAACAACCAGACCAGGAGAGGCTGCCTGATTTCAATAACTGCCTTTCCATCCGGAAAATCAAACGTCCAAAGTGGATGTGGTGGCTTTATCAAACCCTTGAACCATTGCTGCAAAATGGAAATTTTTCTTATCACGCTATTAATATACAACAAAGCGTATTCCGTTCATAGAAGAGAACATCTTAGACGAATAAGTACTGAAATAATTTCAGCAATGTCTCAATGCTGTTCAAAAAAGTCATTTCGAATAGAACAGGACAAAAATGGAATTCAGCCAGATTAAAAGAAACGATATAACATTTTCGCAAAAGCGACAAAACCAGGAATAGGACCATCCTGGTCAGGTTTTTTGCAATGATAAAAATGAAGTTTACTTTGTAGAGTGGATAAGGTTGATTCGGCGTTGTAAATAAGGGCTGAAGAAGCCAAAATAGCGGTCCTGCAATTCCGGCCGAAGCCAGTCCTTACCAGTCACCTGACCGCGGCAGGTAGCTGCACCGCATCCACACGGAAATTCATCAAAATGATTATCCTCGCTCATGGCATAATCAAAACAAATTTCTTCACCAGCTTGGATATCCCGCATGGCAATTAATGAAATCGGGCTGCTAAAACCTGCATTCGGATCGCAACAGTGGTTAAAGTAATCCGCTGGCTCACCCTCCACCAGGGGAATCATAAATAATCCGTCCTCTATTTGTAAACCGTGGGTCATCAGGAATGGTGGCAGTTGGGCATATTCTTCCTGTGTCAAGACCTTCCCGCCCCACATGGTCAACAAGGTACCGGCAGGAATCAGACTGGTTGCAAATAATCCATAACTTCCTTTTTGAGAGGTTGAACGCATTTCAATATCAGGATGCAAAAAAGAATATTTTTCAGTGGCCATTTTCGTCCTTAAAAGTCCATTGATGTGAGATTTGGTTCGAAACGTCTATTATACCCACTTCATGAG